>JAKAMV010000177.1 GCA_021812735.1 Chloroflexota bacterium
TCCTTGCTGTTCTTGATCCCTTGCGCCAACAGCCCCTCGCCGATGATGTCGAGCACCGGCATGCGCGGGTTCAGCGACCCGTAGGGGTCCTGGAAGATGATCTGCATCCGCGCCCGCATGCGCCGCAGCTCCTCGGGCTTGAGCGTCCGCAGGTCCTGCCCTTCGAGCTCGACACGTCCGGAGGTCGGGCGCTGCAGGTAGAGCAGGCTGCGCCCGAGCGTCGTCTTGCCGCAGCCCGACTCGCCGACGAGCCCGAACACCTCGCCGCGGCGGACGCTGAAACTGACGCCATCGACGGCCTTCACGTCCCCCACGTGGCGACGCAGCACGCCGCCGAGGATCGGGAAATACTTGACGAGGTCCTCGACGACGACAAGCGGCTGGCCCTCCCCCGGGGCCGGCGGCACTTCATCACGGGCGGGCGACGTAGCGGTCGTGGACACGGCGGGCGCCGTTCCGTCGCCCGAGGACGGAGCGGAGACGGCCATCGCAACGCCCCGCAGCTCGTGCCCCGCACTCCCCGCGCCGGTCACGGGACCTGCTCCGCGGCGGCCGCCCGCGCCACCGGAAGCGGGGTCGCGGTGCCGTACCGGGGCCGATGCTCGAGGCCGAAGGGCGGCGTGGTGTGGAGCCAACAGGCGACGCGGCGCTCCGGGCGGCCCAGCTCGTCGAGGGGCGGCTCATGGTCGGGGCAGGGGTCGAACGCGTACGGGCAGCGTGGGTGGAAGCGACAGCCCACGGGCATGCGAAACGGGTTTGGCACACTCCCCTTGATCACGTTGAGCCGAGTGCCGCGCATCCCCTTCGACGGGATGGACGCGAGCAGTCCCTCCGTGTATGGGTGTTTCGGATCTTGCAGCACTTCCTGGACGGACCCCGTTTCGACCACCTTGCCGGCGTACATGACCACGACGCGCTGCACGGTCTCGGCGACGACGCCGAGGTCGTGCGTGATGAGCAGCAATGCCGTCCCGGTCTCCGCCTGCACCCGTCGGATCAGCTCCAGGATCTGGGCCTGGATCGTCACGTCGAGCGCGGTGGTCGGCTCGTCGGCGATGAGGAGCTTGGGGTCGCAGGAGAGCGCCAGCGCGATCATCACGCGCTGCCGCATGCCGCCGGACATCTCGTGCGGGTACTGCCGGGCGCGGCGCGGCGCCTCGGGGATCCCCACCAGCCGCAGCATCTCGATGGCGCGATCCCAGGCGGCCTTGCGGCTCAGCTTCTTGTGGGCCACGACGGCCTCGACGATCTGGTCTCCCACCGTCAGTACGGGGTTCAGGCTCGTCATCGGCTCCTGGAAGATCATCGCCATCTCGGCGCCGCGGACCTGCAGCATCTCGTCCTGAGAGAGTTGCAGGACGTCGCGGCCGTCGAACCAGATCTCGCCGCTCACGATCTCGCCGGGCGGGGTCTCGATCAGACGCATGATCGTCAACGCAGTGACGCTCTTGCCGCAGCCCGACTCGCCGACGACGCCGAGGGTCTCGCCGCGACGTACCTGGAAGCTGACCCCGTCGACCGCGGGCACCGTGCCATCCATCACGTGGAAGTACGTACGCAGGTCACGGACGTCCAAGAGCACGTCGGGCGGCGGCGGCTCGCCCGGGGTCTGGGGCAGGTGGGGCATCAGAGTCGGGTCCGCGGGTCGAGCGCGTCGCGCAGGCCGTCGCCGACGAAATTGATCGACATCACCGTCACGGCGATGGCCATGCCGGGGAAGAACGCCCACCACCAGTTGCCCAGCCCGAGCGCGCTCTGGGCGTTGGCTAGGGCGTTGCCCCAGCTCGTCTGGTCGGGGCTGATGCCGAAGTTCAGGTAGCTCACGAACGCCTCCAGGACGATGTTCGAGGCCATGATCAGGGTCATCGCCACGATCACCGGCCCGATGGCGTTCGGGAGGATGTGGCGGAACGTGATGCGGGCGTCCTTCACGCCCACCGCCCGCGCCGCCTCCACGAAGTCCGCCTCGCGCAACGAGAGGAACGACGCGCGCACCAGTCGGGCGATCAACGGCCAGGAGAGCAGCCCAAAGATCAGGATCAGCGACGACACCTGTCCTTCGCCGAAAAAGCGCGCGGCCACCAAGATCACGAAGAGGAGCGGGATGGCGAAGAACGTGTCGACGATGCGCATCAGGACGTTGTCGATCCAGCCGCCGAAGTAGCCGGAGATCGCGCCCACCAGGACGCCCACCATCCCTGCGATCAGCATGCTGAACCCGCCGACCGCGACCGAGATGCGCGCGCCGTTGACGACCATCGTGAAGACGTCGCGGCCGGTGTCGTCGGTGCCGAAAAGGTGCTGCAGGCTCGGCGGGTCGCCCCCGGGTTGTTGGGCTCCCGGAATATTGAGCGGGTTGTAGGGGAGCACGATCGGGCCGAAGATCGCGACGAGGACCATGAAGGAGAAGAAGCCGAGTCCGACGAGCGCCATGCGGTGGCGCTTGAAGCGCCGCCACGCCAGCTGCCACTGGCCGAGCGACTCGAGGGCGACTTCGACATCTGCGGTCGCGACGTCGGCGGGCGCGCGGCCGGCGAGGCCGCCGGCGAGCGCTGGGTCGGTGGGGATCGCCATGCGCCGCCTGCCTCAGTTGTAGCGGATGCGTGGGTCGGCGATCGCATAGGCGATATCCGCCACGAGGTTCATGAAGACCACCAGGACCGAGCCGATCAGCAGGATCCCCATCAAGAGGAAATAGTCGCGGGCATTCACGCCCTCGTAGTAGAGGCGACCCATCCCCGGCCAGGAAAAGACGGTTTCGGTGACGATCGCGCCCGAGAAGAGGAAGGCGATCTCGAGGGCGAGGTTCGTCAGGATCGGAAGCAATGCATTGCGGAACGCGTGGCGCAAGATCACCTGGCGCTCGGGTATCCCCTTCGCCCGCGCGGTGCGCACGTAGTCCTGGTGCAGCGAGTCGAGCATCGCCGAGCGCACGAACCGGCTGTCGCCCGCGATGCTCACCGCGATCAGGGTGGCCACCGGCAGGACCAAGTGTGCCGCAATGTCCCAGATATTGGGCAGCGGGTTGGCGGCGAAGGCAGCCCAGTAGGCGGGGGTGCCGAACGGTGCGGCCGCCTGCCGCACGTTGACGATCCCCTGGACGGGGAACCAGCGGAGGGTGACCCCGAAGATGAAGATCAAGATGAGGCCGAGCCAGAAGGTGGGCAGCGAATAGAAGACGTAACTCACGAACGTGACCGACTGGTCGAAGAAGCTGTAGCGCTTCACCGCGGCGATGACGCCGGCGAGGATCGCGATGGTGGCCCAGAGCAGGAACGCCGTTCCCATCAGGATGATGGTCGCGGGGAGACGCTCGAGGATCATCGAGAGGACCGGCCGGCCCGTCTCGATGGAGTAGCCGAAGTCACCGTGTACGACCCCGTTCGTGCCGCCCCCTAGGAACGGCGGCAGGAAGTTGGGCAGCCCATGGGCGGAGAGGAAGCTGCCCCCGCTGCAGTTCCAGACCCCCAGCCAGCCGAGGTACTCGCGGATGGTGTCAGCCAGGGTGGGCTGCCGGACCAGGCACCAGTCTTGCAGCCACTTGTTGATCTGGGCGGTGCTGATGTGAGGGTTCTGGTTGAACTGCGCAGCAGGGCCACCGGGCGCCTGCAACATCAGCACGAAACTCACCACCGAGATCAAGAAGAGGACCGGGACGGCTTGGATCGTACGGCGGACGATGTACTGGGTCATGAATCCTGAAACTGCGAGATACGGGTCAGGAGGCTAGCACACGCGTGGCGGACACGGGACCGGAAGGCCCGCGTCCGCCACGTTGCTCCCCGTCAGGGTCGAGAGCCCACCGCTGTGCTCAGGGCTTGTAGTACCAGTCCTCGACGTCCCACGTGGGGCCCTGCGCGCTCGGGTTGTACCCGGGCCAGTTGCCCACGTGGACGCCGATGCCCGTCACTTCGCCGCGGTAGTAGAGCGGGACCTCCGGGATCCCCGCCACATACGCGTCCTGGACTGCGTAGGCGTCCGTCTGCTGAGCGGTCAGCGAAACGTCCGTCGCCAGCTTGCTGAGCGCGGTGTCCATCTGCGCGCTCTTGAAGCGGGTGTCGTTGGCGCCGCTGTGGTCGCCCAACTCGGGCCATTCGGTCGAGCTGTAGGTCGCGAAGTAGTCACCGTACGGGCTGCCGGTGAGGACGTACGCGAAATCGGCCAGGTCGTAGTTGCCGCGGTAGATGCTGCAGTCCGTGGTGGGGGTCGTGCCGGTCCAGCCGGCGAAGACCACCGATGCCGCGTCCGCGGTCTTGATGTAGCTCTTGACGCCGATCGCCTTGAGGTCGCCCTCGACGATCTGGAGCTCGGTGAGCCGGGTTGGGTTGCCCGACGTCGTGCAGAGCTCCAGGTTCATCTCCTTGCCACCCTTGGCCATGAAGCCGGCGGAGTCGAGCGAGTAGCCGGCCGCTTCCAAGGCCGCCTTGGCGGCCGTCGGATCGTAGGCCGGGCAGGTCTCGTCCTTGTGATACCACATGCCTGGCGGCGCAGGCGAGCAAGCGATCGTGACGTTTGCGCCCGGGAAGTCCGTGCTGACGATCTTGGCCTTGTCGATGGCCGTGGCGATCGCCTTGCGCACGTTGACGTCCCAGAGGCCGTTGCCACGCTTGTGGTTCGGGTCCTGATAGATGTCGAGGTGCTCGTACTCCCAGAGCGGATCCTGCTCCACCGTCCCGATCGACGAGCTGACGTTCTTCATCGCCGGGTAGGAATCGGTCTGCAGGTCGAAAGCGAGGTCGATCGCGCCGCTGTTGAACGCTGCGATCTCACCGTTCTTGTCGCCGAAGTACTGGAACTTGAGGTTGGCCAGGTACGGCTTGCCTTGGTGGTTCGGGGAGACGCCGCCGTTCCAGTGCGGGTTCGGGGCGTAGTCGATCTCGGTGCTCGAGGCCGCGGTGATCACGAAGGGGCCGCTGAAGACCGCGTTCGCGATCGCCGACGAGACCGGATAGGACTTCTTGGCCGCGTCCTTCACCGGGATCGTGGACATGTAGTGCTGCGGCAAAATCGCGCTCGTCAGCCAGGGGAGCCAGCCGCCGAAGAGCTGCTTGAAGTGGACGGTGGCGGTCAGCCCGTCGGACGAGACATCGATCGAGTCGATCAACGGCCACGCCGTGCCCGGGCCGCAGGAGGTGCAGCCGGACTGGTTCGGGTCGTTGGCCCATTGCCAGGTGTACTTGAGGTCGTTCATCGTGAGCGGCTGCCCGTCGGACCATTGCAGGTTCGGCTTGAGCTTCAGCGTCATGGTGAACGTGTTGCCGTTGACGACGATCCCGCCGTTCGATTCGGAGGGCAGCGTCGCACACAGATCGGGAATGTACTTGCCGTCGGATGAGATCGTCGCGCAACCGCGCAGCGCCGGCAGGTACGCCTCGACGTCGGCCTCGGACGTCGTGTAGTAGGGGTTCAACTGGTCCGCAGCCTGCCACTCGCCCATCACGAGCGTGCCGCCCGGCTGACCAGGGCCCGGGTTGTACTTGGTGCCGAAGACCGCCGCGTCGACGCCGGTCAGCGGCGTGCCGCTCGGCGCGGCGGACGTAACCGCCGATGCCGGCGCGGTCGTCGCGGCGGGCGTCGCGGGCGCTTGCGTCGGTGCTGGGGTGGCGCCGGAGCTGCAGGCGCCGAAGACGATGCCGGCGACCGCAACAGCGGCCATCACCTGTCGTCTGATTGCCACTCGGCTTCTCCTCCTCTGCCGCGTACCTGAAACGGGACGCTGGTCCCGGCGCGCCGCGCGGCTTCGCGCCCGGGGTCGTCATCGAGCGAGCGAGTGTTCACGGACTCCAGGCCGTGCTGATCCATCCGCTCATCGGCGTTCCCATCATTCAGCGGCCATCGTCGAGGGAACGGGCGCCGCCGGCCCGTTCGCCGGCACCACCAGGGCCGGCAGGAGCAGGCCGTCGGGCAGCGGCCCACGTGGGGTCACCGCGCCCCCTCCAGCGGGGGCCGGCACGTCGTCCGCGACGGATCCGTCCGAGATCGCGAACGCCCGCTCCAACGCAGCCGCGTGCAGCGCTTCCGGCACCGGCAACGGTGCCGGCTGCTGCGCGCTCGCGCTCGCGCCGGGGACGCCCAAGGTGGCGCCTGCTGTCGCGATCGTCTGGCCAGTCAGGCGCGCCGCCAGCCCAGGCGCCACCAGCAGCGCCGCCACGAGCGGCAGCGCCACGAGCCCCGCCAGCGAGATGCGGCCCGCCCGCAGCCACGGCGCCGTCGAGGGGCGCGTCTCCCCCAGGCGCTGCGCAACCCGACCCCAGCCGCCGCCGGGCGCGTCGAGGCGCCGCGCGGCGGCGCCGAGCCGCCGCAGACCCGCCACGATGAGGGCGAGTTCGGCCATGTCGCGCCGACATGCGTCGCAACGGCCCAGGTGCTCGAGGGCCTGCTCCACCGCCCGGTCCCGGGGACGACCGTCGAGCACCTCGAGCAACGTCGCCCGGTGCACCATACACGTGCTGTGCCCGCCGCCGAACCAGCGGGCGCCGCCGAACCAGCGCCCGCCCCCCGACCGATGCGCGACGCCGAACCGGCGTGGGCGGCCGCCTCCCGACGTCATGCCGCCGGCCCCTCGAGCTCGCCGGGCAACGGCTGCCCGAGCCCAGCTGGCGCAGCGGCGGGTTCGAACTCGCGTCGCAGGTCGTCGCGCAGCAGCCGGAGCGCGTTGTGGAGGCGGCTTTTGACGGTACCGACTGGGCACTCGAGCGTCTCGGCGATCTCGGCCAGGCTGCTGTCCTGCACGAAGCGCAGCACCACCACGGCGCGCATCGGCGCCGGCAGGCGCGCGATGCCCTGGGCGAGCGCCACCGTCATCTCCCGCCGTTCCACCGTGGTCTCGGGTCCCGTGGCGGGGTCGGGCCAGCGATCCCGTTCCGGCAGCGGCTCCAGGCCCAGACTGCGCCGCCGCAGCCGGTTCAGGGCAAGGTTCACCGCAATGCGCTGCAACCAGGGCAGCGGAGACCGCGCGGGATCGATCCGTTGCCGGGCACCGTGGGCGCGCAGGAAGGTGTCGGCGACAACCTCCTCGGCGGCCATCTCGTCGCGCAGCAACGCCAACGCCGTCCGATAGACGGCCGTCTCGTAGCGGCGGTAGAAGGCCTCGAAGGCCTTCAGGTCGCCGTCCCGAACACTGTTGACGAGCGACGCGTCATCCGGCTCGGGTTCGGCCACTCATCCTCCTCCGGCGCGTGGTCGCGATCTGGCGCACACATCATGTACCACACCCGGCGGCAAAAGGTTCATGCCGAGTGGCCGCTCGTTCCGTCTAGTGGAACAAACAGGCCGAGACCTGCCAGCGCCCGCCGTCGTCCGCGGCCTGCCGTCCCTCAGTCCGGGCAGGGCATCTGGGCGCCCGTCAGCGGGCGCCAGTGCAGGTCCGGTTGGCGCGCCGCGGTCGCCTCGTCGAGCCGGCGCACCGGGGCACTGTGCGGGGCGCTCCGGACGAGCTCGGGATCCTCGTGCGCCTCCCGGGCGATCGCGAGCAGCGCTGCGGCGAAGTCGTCGAGCGTTTCCCGTGCCTCGGTCTCGGTCGGCTCGATCAAGAGCGCCTCCTCGACGATCAGCGGGAAGTAGATCGTGGGCGGATGATGGCCGTAGTCGATGAGCCGCTTGGCGACATCGAGCGTGCGCACCCCGGTCTCGCGCTTGAGCGTCGCCGCCGAGGCCACGAACTCGTGCTTGCAGATCCGCTCGTAGGGCAGGTCATAGGCGCCGCGCAACTGCTCGCGCAGGTAGTTCGCCGCCAGCACCGCGTCCTCCGAGGCCTGCTCGAGACCGCTCCCGCCGTGGGCGCGCAGGTACGCGTAGGCACGGACCAGCACCCCCGTACTGCCCACGAACGAGCGCACCCGGCCAATGCTCGTGGGGCGCTCCCCGGGCCGCTCCAGGCGGAACGTGCCATCGGACTCGCGCAGCACGCGGGGCGTCGGCAGGAACGGCAGCAGCCGCTCGCCGACCGCCACCGGCCCCGCGCCCGGGCCGCCGCCGCCGTGCGGGGTGGAGAAGGTCTTGTGCGTGTTGAAGTGCATGGCGTCGAAGCCCGCGGCGCCGGGCCGGAACTTGCCCAGGATCGCGTTCATGTTGGCGCCGTCCATGTAGGCGAGCGCCCCAGCGGCGTGCACCGCTTCGACGATCTCGGCCACCTGCTCCTCGAAGAGCCCGAGCGTCGAGGGGTTGGTCAGCATGAGGGCCGCCGTGCGCGGGCCGAGGACGGCGCGCAGCGCGTCGAGATCGACCCCGCCGCGCGCGTTCGACGGGACCGTCACCGTGCGGTACCCCGCCATCGACGCCGTGGCCGGATTCGTGCCGTGCGAGGAATCGGGGACGATGATCTCGCTGCGCGCGGTGTCCCCCCGGCTGCGGTGATAGGCGCGCACCATCAAGATCCCGGTCAGCTCGCCCTGCGCCCCCGCTGCCGGTTGCAGCGTGGCCGCGCGCATCCCGGCGATCTCGCAGAGCCACTGCTCGAGCTCCCAGAGCAGCTGCAGGGTCCCTTGCGCCAACGCGTCTGGAACGAGCGGATGGAGGTCCGCGAAGCCCGGCAGCCGCGCCGCCCACTCGTCGAGCTTGGGGTTCCACTTCATGGTGCACGAGCCCAACGGGTAGAAGCCCGTGTCGACCGCGTGGTTGAGGTGCGAGAGGTTGACGAAGTGGCGCACCGCCTGTGGCTCGTCGAGCTCGGGGAGCGCGGGCGGCAGCGCCCGCAGCTGCTCGGCGGGGATCCCCGCCAACGCGTCCGCAGGCGGATGGGGCAGCCGGTCGACTCGTCGCCCTGGTCGTGAGAGCTCATCGAGGGTGGGCTGCAGCACGGCGCCCACCGCGGGGCGCAGCACCGCCTCCGTGCCGCTCATGCCGCCGCCTCCCTCGTGACGTCGCGCAACGCCGCCGCAAACGCCGCGATCTCGGCCGGCTGCGTCAGTTCGGTGGCACATACGAGCAGCGCCTCGCGCAGCATCGGGTCGTCGGGATACCAGGTGGCCAGCGGCAGCCCGGCGAGGATGCCGCGTTCGAGCAGCGCGGCGTGCACGCGCGGCGCGTCGGGCACGTGCACGGCGAACTCGTTGAGGTAGGGCCCGCTGTGGACGCGGGGCGCCCCAGCGGCGGCGAGGGCGCGCTCCAGCTCCCGAGCGCGCGCCGCCCCGAGCGCGGCCGCATCGCGCAGGCCGTGCGGGCCGAGCATCGCGAGGTAGACCGTGGCGGCGAGGGCGCAGAGGGCCTGGTTCGAGCAGATGTTGCTGGCGGCCCGCTCCCGGCGGATGTCCTGCTCGCGCGCCCGCAGCGTCATCACGAAGGCGCGCCGCCCCTCGGCGTCGGTGGTGCGGCCGACCAGCCGCCCCGGCACCTGGCGGGTGAGCGCCGCGGTTGCGGCGAGGATCCCGAGGTACGGGCCACCGTAGGCGAGGGGGAGCCCGAGCGGCTGCCCCTCCCCTGTCGCGATGTCGGCGCCGTACGCGCCGGGCGGCGCGAGCACGGCGAGCGAGACGGGCTCGACGACCGCCACGAAGCGTGCCCCTGCGGCGTGCGCCAAGCGCGCCGCCTCTGCCATCGGCTCGAGCACGCCGAAGACGTTCGGCTGCGCCAGGATCACCCCGGCCACCGGACCGCCGTCGTCGGCGAGGAGGCGCGCGAGCGCGTCGAGGTCGGTCGTCCCGTCGTCACGCGTGGGGATCGGCTCGAGCGCAAACCGGGTCCCGTCCAGGTAGGTGCGCGTCGTCGCGGCGTAGTGCGGATGGAGCGCGGCGCTGGCGAGGATCCGCGCCCGTCCGGTCGCGCGCAGACAGATCAGCGCCGCTTCGGCGGTCGCTGTGGCACCGTCGTAGTGGGAGGCCGAGACGACGTCGAGCCCGGTCAGTTCGGCGAGGAGCGACTGATACTCGTAGATCGTCTGGAGGGTGCCCTGGCTCACCTCGGGCTGGTAGGGTGTGTACGCCGTGGCGAACTCGCCGCGGGCGACGATCTGCTCGACCGCTGCGGGGAGGTAGTGGCGGTAGGCGCCCGCGCCCAGGAAGCTGACGAGCTCGACGCGGTTGCGCGCGGCGAGCGCGCGGAGGCGCTCCGCCACTTCGAGCTCCGACTCAGGGCCGGGCAGATCGAGGCCGTGGGCGCGGACCGCTGCCGGGATGTCGGCGAAGAGCGCGTCGATCGAGCGCAGCCCGAGCGCCGCGAGCATCTGCGCGCGGTCGTCGGACGTGTGCGGTCCGTACGGCATCGACTCAGGCCCCGATCAGCGCGCGGTAGGCGGCGGCGTCCTTGAGCTCGGTGGTGGCCCCTTCGTCGGCGATGCGCAGACGGATGATCCAGCCTTCGCCGTAGGGGTCGCTGTTGAGCAGCTCCGGGTGCGCCGCGAGCGCCTCGTTGACCTCGAGCACCTGCCCGGCGACCGGCGAGAAGAGGTCGCTGACGGCCTTGACCGACTCGACCACCCCGAAGGCCTCGGCGCGCTCGAGCGTGCGCCCCACCTGCGGCAGTTCGACGAAGACGACGTCGCCCAGCTGGTCGGCGGCGTACGCGGTGATCCCGACGACCCCGGTCTCGCCCTCCACCCGCAGCCACTCGTGCTCGTCGGTGTAGAGGAGCCCCTCCCTCACGTCCACGTTCATCTCCTGTGCGGGTCTCTTGCGCTCGCCGCCCGTCAGGTCGGGCGGCGGTAGAAGGGAAGCGCCACGACCTCGACCGGCACGCGCGCCTCCCGGATGGCAACCTGCAGCATCGTACCGGGCGCGGCGGCGTCAGGCGGCACGTACGCCATCGCGATCGGCACGCCGAGCGTGGGCGACTGCGTGCCGCTCGTCACGAGGCCGCAGGCGGCCCCGCTCGCCGCGTCGCGGTAGAGGGGATAGCCGTGGCGGGCGATGCCGCGCCCGCGCACGATCAGTCCGACCAGTGCCTTAGTGCGGCCCCGCGCCTGGGCCGCCTCGAGCGCCGCGCGTCCCACGAAGTCGCCGGCCTTGCTGAACTTGACGATGCGGCCGAGCCCCGCGTCGAAGGGGGTCGTGGCACGATCGAGTTCGTTGCCGTAGAGGGGCATCCCGGCCTCGAGCCGGAGCGTGTCGCGGGCGCCCAGGCCCGCCGGGAGCACGTCCGCCGCCGCGCCTGCCGCGAGCAACGCGTCGAAGAGCGCCGGTCCCTCGTCCCAGGCCACGAAGCACTCGAAGCCGTCCTCGCCGGTGTACCCCGTCCGCGCCACGAGCGCGGCGTGCCCCGCCACGCGCCCCTCGGCAATCGCGTAGTAGCGCAGCGCGTCGAGTGCGACATCGGTCAGCGGCGCGAGCACGCCCGCGGCGCGCGGGCCCTGGATCGCCACGAGTGAGGTGCGCAGCGAGGCGTCGTCGAGCGCCGCCTCGAAGCCGGCCAGACGCACACGCAGCTCGTCGGCGACGACCGCGGCGTTGCCGGCGTTGGCCACGATCAAGAAGTGCTCGGGCGCAAGGCGATAGACGATGAGATCGTCGATCACGCCGCCGTCGGGCGCGCAGATCATCGAGTAGTGGGCGCGGCCCACGGCGAGAGCGGGCGGGTCGGTCACCAGCGCGTAGGCGAGGGCGGCGGCCGCCTCGCGGCCCGTCACGTGCAGCTCGCCCATGTGGGAGAGGTCGAAGACGCCGGCGCGTTCCCGCACGGCCCGGTGCTCCTCGAGGATCCCGCGGTACTGCACGGGCATCTCCCAGCCCGCGAACTCCACGAGGCGCGCCCCACGCGCGCGGTGTCGCTCGAGCAGCGCAGTGGCACGCATCGGCGGTCTCTCCCTGGCGGCGGCCGAGTCAGGCGGCGCCGCGCTCCCGGAGCGCATCGATCGCCGGGCGGGCGCGTTCGACGATCTCACGCTCTGTCTCGTAGCTCAACAAATGTGCCGCCTCGGTCAGCGGCACCCAGCGCACTTCCTCGAACTCGGCATCGTGGCCGGCCAGGCCTCCCCCAGTGGGGACCATCAGGAAATGGTGGACGGTCTTGTCGATACGCGTGCCGTCCTGGACGAACGAATACCGGATCGACCCGACGGGTTGGACGATCCGGACGCTCAGCCCGGTCTCCTCCGCGACCTCACGGAGGGCGGTCTGCTCAACGGACTCGCCTTCGGCCGGGGTCCCCTTGGGGAGGGTCCACGCCGTGCCATCGCGCTGGCGGGTGCGGCGGCCCAGGACGATCTCGGGCTCCTCGTCCCCGAGGCGGACGACCAAGCCCCCCGCGGACGTCGCCCGCGCGGTGCGGAGCGTGCGGCTCGTCCGGCGTCTCAGCGGCGCCACGGGACCGCGCGGAGCGGCGCCATCGCGGGACGCCCCGCCAGGTCGCTCGTCCAGCGCAGGACGGGCTCGCGTCGCAGCAGCCCGGAGACGCGGTGCCGCGGCGCCGCGATCACCATGCCCCGCCCATCGCGCAACCCCATGCGCCGACCGGCGCGCGACGGCGACGCGGCGCCGGCGATGATCCCGGACGCCATCCGGTGCAGCCCCAGCCGTGCCTCGCGCCCGTGCGTCGAGGGGGCCACGAAGCGGGGCATGAGCCGGGCGGAGCGACCGGGGGCGAGGCTGTGCTGCATGGCCTCTATGGTACCCACTCAGCCGCCCGACGCAAGCAACGCACCCATCGCCGCGGCCTGCTCCGGCGCCAGCTCCCCACGCGCCACCGCGATCTCGAGTGCCCGACGAGCCAGGGCCACATAGACGGCCACCGCATCAGGCGCGAGGCGCTGCAGCGCGGCGAGATGGGCCCGCACGGTGCCGACATCTCCGCGCACCACCGGCCCGGTCAGCGACGTACGAACGCCGAGCCGACCGACGTTGTCGAGCCCCTGCCGGACGAGGTCGCCGTAGAGCTCGAGGCTGGTGCTCTCGTCGAGGCCGGCCGCCGCGCCGAGCGCCACGACCGTGTCGAGGAGCGCCACGAAGCCGCCGGCCGCGAGGACCGCCGCGGCGTGGTGGAGCGCCTTGCCAGCCGCCGTGACGCGGACGGCGCGCGCCCCGAGCGCGCCAGCCAGATCGGTCAGCAACGGCATCAGCGGCTCGTCTCCCTCGATGGCGACCGTGGCGCCGGGCAGCGCCGCCAGCGCCGCGTCGAGGTCGGCGAAGGCCACCAGCGGGTGGAAGCTCCCCGCCTCGGTGCCGGCGGCCATGGCGGGCGCCAGGACCGCCGCGGGCAGCACGCCGCTCGTGTGGACGACCGCCTGGCCGCTGTAGAGCCGCAGCTCGGACGCCACGGCCGCGACCGCGTCGTCCGGGACCGTCAGGAAGACGAGGTCGGCGTCGTCGAGGATCGCCGGCGGCTCGGCGTACCCTCTCGCGCCGGGCACGAGCGCGATGAAACGGTCGCGGCGGGCACGGTCACGCGAGGCCACGGCCGTGACCGGCCAGCC
>JAKAMV010000178.1 GCA_021812735.1 Chloroflexota bacterium
CGGCGACGATCGCGACGCGGAGCGACCGCCCGGTTGCCGACGGGTCGCGTGGCGGGAGGGACGAGGACATGCAGTCACAGAGTGTAGACAGCAACGCACGACCGGGCGCGTTCGCCCGGTCGTGCGTTCCGCGTGGTGCGGTGTCCTACGCCCCGGATGGGTCCCGGGACGGATCAGGTCAGCTGGCCGCCTCGCTGCGGCCCGCGAACAGCTTGCCCGGCTGCCATGGCGTCCCGAGGATCGGCAGCAGCCAGCGATCGAGACCGATCCAGCCGGCGTTCCGCCAGGCCAGCACGATGAAGATCGCGAGGAACGCGAGGATCGGGTTCGTGCTGACGGCGCCCGCCAGCAGGTAGTTCGCGTTCATGAAGATGCCGAAGAACGCGGCGATGCCGGTCAGCGCGCCGAAGATCAGCGCCAGCCCCACCAGCGTCTCGCCGAACGAGACGAGGTAGGAGAACCCGCTCGCGTTCGGGAGCACGACGCTCTTCAGGAAGTCGGCGTACCAGCCCTGCACGTTGGGATGCGCACCGGCGGTCTGCTTGATGGCGCCGTGCACGAAGCCCGCGAGGGCCACGCCAGCCTTGGAGCCGGTCCAGACCGGCGAGCCGATCTTCTCGAGCCCGGCGCTGATCCACTCGTAGCCGAGGTAGAGGCGGACGATGAGCCAGAGCCACGCGGCCCGTGTATCCGAGAAGAGGAAACGGGCGAGCGCTGGTTCGGGGATCTCGGTTGAGTTGAAGGTGGTTGACGTCGATGCCATGGTGTTCCTCCCTCGGCGGATGCCGATGCCGGGGCCGGCCGGGTTGGTCGCGCGCACGGTGCTTGGTCTAGCGGGTGAGCTCCAAATCCATAGCGCCACGGTATGAGAAGCAGCGCGGCGCGATGAGGTCTGGAATCCCCGTCCACCAAGGACCAACGGCGCAATCTGCGGGGGCCGCTCGGCACACGCGCCGGCGTTGGTGCCGCACGAACCCGTCCGGCCCGCCGGCCAACGTTCGGGCCTCGGCCCCCGGCGCGGGCCAGCGTTCAGGCCGCGAGCCACTCCCCCAGCAGGGCCGAGATTGCCTCCGCCGCGCCGGACGGCTCGACGCGAGCAACGCGTGCGCGGCGGGCGGCATCGTCCGGCGCAGAGGCTGCCGGGGCGAGACGAGCGAGCGCGGCCAGCGCCCGGGGAAGGTCCCGACCGACCAGCGCGCCGCGTCCGCCGCGTCCCTCGAGCGTCTCGGGCCATTCCGTGCTCTCACGCAGCACGAGCGCCGGCGTGCCCAACCAGGCCGCCTCGCGCTGGATCCCGCCCGAATCGGTCACCACCGCCGCCGCGTGCAGCTGCAGCGCGAGCGTAGTCCGGTAGCCTTGCGGGGGCACCACGTGCACGTTCGCGGGGACCACGCACTCGTACTCGTCGAGCACGCGGCGCGTCCCAGGATGCAACGCCAGCACCACCGGCCGCTCGAGCCCGCCCAGCAGCAGGAGCCACTCGCGCAGCGCCGCGGCCGTGCGGTTCTCGCTGCGGTGGACGGTCGCGAAGAGATAACGGCCGGGTGCCAGCGCGAGCGCAGCGACCGGCTCGGGCGCCGCGTCGGCGATCGTCGAGGGATCGCGCACCGCCTCCAGCATCGCCGCGCAGAGGTCCTGCATCAGATCGCCCACCACCGCCACGCGGACGACGTTGCCGGCGGGTCCGCCCACGCCCGAGCCGCTCAGCCCATTCCCGATCCCCTCGGCCCGCAGGTTCGCCGCCGCATGTTCGTGCGGGGCGAAGAGGAGCTCGGCGAGATGGTCCACGACGACCCGGTTGACCTCTTCGGGCATACGGCGGTCGAACGAGCGCAGCCCGGCCTCGACGTGCGCGAGCGGCAGGTCGAGCTTGGCCGCCACGAGGGCGCCGGCGAGCGTGGAGTTCGTGTCGCCGAAGACCACCACGGCGTCCGGTTCGTCGTCGAGGATGATCGGCTCGAGCCGGTCGATCATGGCCGCCACCTGGCGCGCATGGCTGCCGCTGCCGACGCCAAGCTGGTGCGCCGGCGGCGGCAGGTGCAGTTCCCCGAAGAAGTGGCCCGCCATCTCGTCGTCGTAGTGCTGGCCGGTGTCGATCAGGCTGACGCGGTGATCGCGGTGCAGCGCAGGCCAGACCGCGGCGGCCTTGATGATCTGGGGCCGCGTCCCCACGACGCAGGCGAGCTTCATGCCACCCACCGCAGGGCAACGGCCTGGACCCGCGGCGCGGCCGAGGCGCGCACGAGGATCCTGGCGCGGGCAGGCATCCCGGCCTCAGCGCCTGCCGGCGCTCCCCGCCCCCGCCGTGCGCCGCACGCGGCGCACGGCTCGCGGGTCAGGCACACCGACCCCGACATAGGTCACCCCCTCCGGCAAGGCGAGGTTGCGCAGCGTGTTGCGTCCGTCGTACAGGAGCGCGAGATCCGGGAACCAGGCCGGGTCGAGGGCCCGAAACTGCTGCGACCCCGTCTGCACGACGATCGCGCGGAACGGTCCGCGCTCGCCCCAGTGCCACGGATGTGCGCCGGTGCGCACGACTTCCTCGTCGGCCAGCAGCGGGTCGTAGGCCCACACCTCGGCGCCGTGGAACGCGAGCCGCTCGATCAGCGGGATCGCCCGCGTGTAGGCGAGCTCCCGGACGTCCTCGCGGTAGGTGAGCCCGAGCACCAATACCGGCACGCCCTCCAGCGGACCGAGCTCGCGCTCCACCGCCTGGACGGCGAGGCCGACCTGCCCGTCGTTGACCTGCCGCGCCAGCGCCGGGAGCGTCAGCTCGGGCGCACGACTGATCAGGAAGTGCGGGTAGACCGGGATGCAGTGACCGCCCACGCCGATCCCCGGCTGGTGGATGTGGCTGAAGGGCTGGCTGTTCGAGCCCCGGATGACTTCGTGGATATCCACGCCCATCCGCTCCGCATACGCCGCGAACTGGTTGGCGAGCGCGATGTTGACGTCGCGGTAGGTGGTCTCGGCGAGTTTCGCGAACTCCGCGGCCTCGGCCGTCGAGAGCTGCCAGACCTCCGCGGGCAGGACGCTCCGGTAGAAGGCGGCGGCACGCGCACCGCTGACGGCATCCACGCCGCCGACCAGCTTCGGGTACGTCTCGAGGTCGTGGAAGACGCGCCCGCTGTAGACGCGTTCCGGGCTGAACGCGAGCAGGAAGCCGGCGTCCGGGTCGCCCACCGTCAGCCCGCTCGCGCGCTCCAGTAACGGCCCGAAGCGATCGCGCGTGTCGCCGACCGGCAGCGTGGTCTCGTAGAGCACGAGGACGCCCGGATGGAGCCCCGCGGCAACCGCCTCGCTGGCCGGATCGATGAAGCGATAATCCGGCTCCCTGGCGTCCGACAGCATCACGGGCACGATGATCACGACGACGTCGGCCTCGCCGGTCGCCTCGGCATGCGACGTGGTAGCGCGGAAGCGGCCGGCGGCGTGCGCCTCGGCGATCCGTTCGGCGAGCGTGGGCTCCTCGGCGAAGTGGACCCGCCCCTGGTTGAGCCGCTCGACGACCCACGGCTGGATGTCGACGCCGATGACGTGCCACCCGTGGCCAGCGTACTGGGCGGCGAGCGGGAGCCCGATCTTTCCCATCCCGACGACGGCGACGGTCCCGACCGTCTCGGGCTCACCCCGCCAGGGGCGGACGAACTGGGTCATGCGTGGGCGACCTCCGGTGGGCGCACGGCGATTGGACGGTGGGCCGCCGCGGCTTCGAGCAGCAGGTTGGCGAGCGCGACGGCCCAGAGGCCGTCGGAGCCCGGGATGGCGGCGGGCCCGCCGCTGCGGATCGCGTCGAAGAACGCGTCGAGCTCCCGGCGCAGCGGCTCAGCCGGCGTGACGGGCAGCCGCACGGTTTCGCCGGCGAAGGTGGGCGCGTACCCATCGAGGTAGGTGGGACTCAGCTCCGCGGTGCCGCGCGTGAAGGTGAGGGTCTGGCTCAGGTAATCGACCTGGAACATCCCTTCCTCGCCCAGGACCGTGATGCGGCGCTGCTTTTCCGGCGTCAGCCAGTTCACGTCGAGCAGCCCCACCACGCCGCCCGGGAAATGGAGCAGCCCGAAGACCAGGTCTTCATGGGAGGTGTGGATGTGCTGGGTGGTCTCGGCGTAGACGCGATCAGGCCGCGCGCCCGCCAGGTGGCACATGATGTCGACGTCGTGGGTGGCGAGGTCGACGGCGACGCCCACGTCCCGGATGCGCGCCGGGAAGGGACCCGCACGCAGCGTCTTGATGCTGAAGACGCGACTGAGAGCGCCGCTGCGGAGCCGCTCCCCGAGCGCCAGCACGGCCGGATTGAAGCGTTCGATGTGCCCGGCCTGCAGGAGCACGCCCCGCCGCTCGGCCTCCTCGACCAGCTCGCGCCCCTCGGCCACGGTCGTGGCGAGCGGCTTCTCGACCAGGACGGGGACCCCCCGCTCGAGCGCGCCGAGCGCGATCCGGTGGTGAAACGTGGTGGGCGCGGCGACGATCAGCGCGTCGAGACGTTCCGCGTCGAGCATGTCGAGCGGATCGGCGTACGGCCGGGCCCCGAGCTGGTTCGTGGCCGGCACCAGGGCCTCTTCGTTCGGGTCGGCGACGGCGGTAAGGACCACGTCGTCGCGCGCGGCGAGGTTCCGGAGATGATTGCGGCCCATCGAGCCCAGGCCGGCGAGGCCGACCCGCAGCCGGGCGGCGTGCAAGATCTCGCTCACGGCGCGCCGCTGCCGAAGCGCTCCGCGCCGCCGCGCTCCCGGCCCGCGGCGCCCGCCCCCGCGAGCAGATCCACCGGCGTCGCGACCTCGCGTATCGCGCCGATGATCGTCGCCAGGTCATCGTCGCTGAGCCGCGGATGCACCGGGATCGAGAGGACCTCGTCGGCCAAGCGGTTCGTGATCGGAAGGTCCAGGTCGGCGGCGCCGGGCAGATACCGCTGCAGGTAGGCCTGGCGATGGATCGGCAGCGGGTAGTAGATCAGCGTGCCGACGCCCCGCTCGGCCAGGCGCTCGGCCACACGATCACGCTCACCGGGAAATCGCATCGTGTATTGGTGCCAGACATGCTCCCGCCCGGCAGGGACACGGGGCGTCAGGTAGCCGGCGAGGCCCTCGGTCAGCCGTGCGGCGTTCTGCCGCCGGCGGGCGGTCCGTTCTTCCAGCCGTCCCAGCTGGGCCAGGCCGAGGGCGGCCGCCAGGTCGGTCGGCTTGAAGTTCGTGCCGAGTGCGTCGTGGTAGTAGCGCCGCCGCATGCCGTGGTTGCGGTAGAGCCGCAGACGCTCGGCCAGCTCGTCGTCGTCGGTGGTGGCGATCCCGCCCTCGCCGGTCATCAGGTTCTTGGTCGCGTACAGACTGAACATGGCCGGCCCGAACGATCCGGCCCGGCGTCCGTGATACGTCGCGCCGTGGGCCTGGGCGGCATCCTCGATGAGGTGCAGGCCATGGCGCCGGGCGATCGCCACGAGGGGGTCCATCTCCGCCATCAGGCCGTACAGGTGGACCGGCATGATCGCCTTCGTGCGCGGCGTGATGGCCGCCTCGACGAGCTCGGGGTCCATCGTGAAGTCCGACTCGCGCACATCGACGAAGACGGGGCGGGCACCGACCTGCAGGATCGCACTGACCGTGGCGTTGAAGCTGAAGCTGACGGTGACGACCTCATCGCCCGGCCCGATGTCGAGGCCGCGCAGGATCGCTTCGGTGGTGACGGTACCGTTCGCCATCATCACCGCATGCCGCACGCCGCAGTAGGCGGCCCACGCCGCTTCGAACTCCGCGGTGCGCGGGCCCATCGCGAGCATCCCCGAGCGCAGCACGTCGAGGACCGCCTGCTCCTCCGCGGCTCCGATGTCCGGCTTCGAGATGGGGATCATGGGCGAGCCTCCTGCATGCGGGGCGCCGGTCCGAACGGTGTCGCCCTCACCCGGAGCGGACCTCCGTACAGACGTCCTGCTCGATCATGTAGCTGCGGGCGCAGGCGGGACATGTCGCGCGGCCCTGCGCGTCCGCCGGGAAGGCGCGGCCCGCGGCATCTGCCAGCCGCTGCCCGCAGGCGCAGACCCAGCCGAGGCGGCGTGCCGGGTTGCCCGCGACCAGCGCATGATCCGGGACCGGGCGGGTGACGACGGCGCCCGCGCCGACTGTCGCGAAACGTCCCACGTCGTTGCCGGCGACGACGACCGCCCCCGCACCGATCGAGCAGCCGTAGCGCAGCGTAATCGTGCTGACGGTCCAGTCCTCGGCACCGGCCAGCGCCCCGTCCGGGGTGATGCTGCGCGGGAAGCGGTCGTTGGTCAGGATGGCCCCGGGGCCGATGAAGACGCCCGTCTCGACCGTGACGCCGTGGTAGACGAGCGCGCCGTTCTGAATCTTGCAGCGATCGCCAATACGGACCCCGAAATCGATGTAGGCGTCCTTGCCCACGATGCAGTCGTCGCCGATGACCGCCCCCTCGCGGACCTGGGCACGGTTCCAGATCCTGGTGCGCGCGCCGACCTGCGCGTCGGCCGAGACGTCGGCAGAGGGATGGATCACGGCCGGGAGTGTACCGGATGGCGGGCGACTGCCGGCTCTGCCGGACGGCAGGAGCCCGTGGGCCGGGTGGATCGGGGCCCATCCAGCGCGCCCGAACGGCAGGGGCGGGCGACCGGTTGACCGGGCGGCGCCAATCGACCGGGCGGCGCCAAGAGGACCCGACACGGCGTGCCGGACGGCCCTCAGATGACGGGCACGTGGCACCCTATCGCATGCGCCGATTGACAGCCCGCGGGCATCGTGCCATGATGGCTGCAAATGCGACTCATTCTCAACAAGGACTTGCCATCATGCCGTTCGATCCGCTGACCACCCACGCCGGGGCCGGCGTCGCCGCCGTGCTGCTGAGCGCCTTCCTGCTCGGCGTGCTGCATGGCGTGACGCCGGACGAGCACACCTGGCCGATCACCGTGAGCTATGCGATCGGTGCGGCGTCCGGGCGGCGTGGGCTGGAGGCCGGGCTCCTCTTCTCCGCCGCCTTCACCTTCCAGCGCGCGGTCGCCTCCGAGCTAGCGTACCTCGCGCTCGCACCGATCCTGGCGAGCGGTTCGCTCAACGCGGCGATCGATCTGCTGGTCGGGGTGGTGATGGCGGTCTCCGGCGCGTACATCCTGCGGCTCGGACGCGAACTGCACCTGACCGAAGGGTTCGAGCAGTTCCTGCACCGGCTCTTCCACCTCGGCACGCAGGACGGGACGAACGGCATCGTCCGAGATGCCGGGCGGCCGATCCCCCTGCGCATGACGCTGCTGCACGGCTTCGTGGCGGGCTGGGGCACCGGCGCCTTCGCCATCATCATCTACACGGTGCTCGCCCCCGCCATGCCCAACGCGGCGATGGCGTTCCTCCCCGGGCTCCTGTTCGGTGTGGGGACCATGCTGGTCCAGGCGTTGGCGGGTGCGGCGATCGGTGCCTGGATGCGGACGCGCGGCCTGGGCGAGGCGGCGATGAACTATGTCTCGCGGGCCGTGGCCGGTAACACGCTGCTCTACGGCGGGCTCCTCTTCAGCGTCTGGGGCCTCTTCGCACTGCTCTTTCCGGCGCTGGCGGAGCCGATCGACCGCGGCCTGCCGACCGGTCTCGGCATCCCGAACCTCGACAGCATCAACGCCGGGCTGATCCTGGTGGCGCTGATCGTGCTGGTGATCGCGACCGGGAGCTTCGTCCGCGCCGTGCGACGGGTACAGGTTCCGGCGCGGGCGGAGGTGCCGGTACGGGCGGAGATGCAACGCCGATGAGCGCCTCGCGTCCCTCGCAGACCCCCTACACGGCCGTCGAACAGGCTGCGGCCCGCCGGCGGGGCGCGGCGCCCATGGCCGGTGCGCGGCCCACGGGTGCGGTTGGCGCGCCGGGGGTGCTTCGCCCGGGCGCCACCGCCGACTCCGCTCCCGACGCTCGCGAGGCGACGGCGATCGGGCAGGCAGAGCTGCAGGACGCACTCACGGCGCTCGGCCCGGCCGTGACCGCGCCCCGGCGGGCGATCGTCGAAGCGATGCTGGCGGGTAACCGGCTGCAGACGCCTGAGGAGCTCGTGCGCGAGGCTCGTACGCGCGCTCCGGCGACGAGTCTCGCGACGGTCTACCGCACCCTCGAACGATTGGACGCCGCCGGCCGGATCAAACGGGCCACGTTGGCCTCGGGGGCCGTCGGGTACGCCTATTGCCCGACCGGGCACCACGAGCACGCGATCTGCCTGCGCTGTGGGGAGCTACTCCCGATCCGGCCCTGCCTGATCAGGAGCGAGCCGGCAATCGACGGCTTCACGGTCGTCTCGCACGTGCTCGACTTCTACGGGATCTGCGGCCGGTGTGCCGCAGCACTGCCGGCGCCAGGCCCAGGGTCGGCGACCGCGGGACCGGAGCGTGCGGATGGCGGGCGTGTCGCGCCAGCGCCAGCCCCGGCCGGGGCGGCCGCGCTGGTCCACGGCTGACGCCCGCTGCCGCCCAGGGCGCCGGCTCGCGCCCCGGCGGCGGATAGGATCGCCCGGGCGGGCCCATCTCGCGGCGGCTGGTAGGATCTGCCGCGATGGCCGCGCCGACGGGGGAGTTCGCTTCCCGCCGTCTCCGCCTGCGGGTCGCCGGACTGGGCCGTGGGCTCGCCCCCGTCGCCCGGCGTCTGCGGCGTTCTCCGGCGGCACGCGCCCAGCTCGTGGCTGCGCTCGCCGCGCTCCTCATGGCGGTCCCGCTCCTCAACAGTTGCTCGGGCATGCGGACGGCCCCGACGCCCATCACTGGCGCGTCCTCGGCGCCCGTCGGGGGCAGCGCCCCCGCGAACCAGGTCGCCCCGGCCAGCGCGGCGGCGCCGTCCACGGCGCCTTCCCGGAGTCCAGTACCGCTCGTCGCGGCGCCGACCGATGGGGTGCTCGAGAGCGCGGCCGCCGCCGCGCGACCGGTGCTCGCAGTGATGATCGACGACGCGCCGGCCGCGCGGCCACAGTCGGGGCTGGCCGACGCGGACGTCCTGATCCAGGCCCCGGCGGAAGGCGGAATCCCCCGCTATATGGCCCTCTACCAGACTCAGGCCGCTCCCGAGATCGGGCCGATCCGCAGCAGCCGCCGCTACTTCGTGGGCTGGGCCGCCGCGTGGCGTCCGCTGTACGCGCACGTGGGCGGCGCACCGAACGCGCTGGACGCGTTGCAGGACATGGACGGGCGGCTGATCTGGAACGCCGACGAGTTCACCTGGGCGGCGTACATGCCGCGCATCGCGACGCGCATCGCCCCGCACAACGTCTACTCGAGCACCCGCCAGCTCGACGCGCTCGCCGCCCGGCTCGGCACCCCCGCTGCCCCGCCGGCGGCGTGGTCGTTCGTCGATCCCGCACCGCTGGCCGCACGCCCGACCGGCGGCTCGCTGGTCGTGCCATACCCGGCCGGCGTGATCTCGTACACCTACGACCGCGCGAGCGACCGGTACCTGCGCTCGGTCGACGGGTCACCGGAGGTCGACGCCGGGACGGGCACACGGGTCGCCCCGTACGACGTGCTGGTGCTCTTCGTCGCGGTGGGCCCGCTCGCGAACGCGCCTGGCCAGGCGACGAACGAGGAGAAGGGCCGCCTCGAGGTCGGCTACATCGGCCGCGGCCGGGCGCTGGTGCTGCGGGACGGGGCGGTGATCGACGCGCAGTGGAGCAAGGCGTCGGATGCGGCGCCGCTGTTGCTGACGGTAGCGGACGGGCCGGGCGCAGGCGCGCCGGCCACCTTGGTGCGCGGCCAGGTCGCGATCCAAGTGGTGCCGGAGGGGACGGCGATCACGCTCGGGCCACCGGCGAGCGCGGCTCCGACGTCGCGCTTCGGCGCGCCGCCGGACTGACGGACCGCGCCGGTCACCCGGCCCCGTCGTCGGCGCGGCCAGTCGCGACCGGTCGTCACTCCGGCCCGAGCGCCGCCGCGTAGACCGCGCGCGTCTCGCGGGCCACATCGGCCCAGGTGCGCCGCCCGGCGAGCGCGCGCTGGCGGGCGACGCGGCGCAGCTGGTCGTGGATGTGCCCGGACCACCCCGCCCGCAGCGCCGCCGCGAGGCGCGCGGGGTCTCTCGGCTCGACGATGATCCCCGCCGCACCCACCAACTCCGGCAGTGGCCCCACTCGCGACGCGACAACCGGGACACCGACCGCGAGCGCCTCCAGGACGGCGAGCCCCGTCCCTTCGCTGATCGCCGGGAAGACCACCGCCGCCGCGCCCGCCTCGAGCGTCGCCAGATCGAGCGCGTCGAGCTGCGGCGCCAGCACGACGAGGTCCTGCACCCCGTGGCGTGACGCGGCGCGTCCCAGTGCTGGCGCATCGCTCTCGTCGGCGCCCTGGGCGCCCGCCAGCACGACGACTGGGGGCCAGGGGACCGCCTCGGCCGCCGTGTCGCTTCCCGCGGAGCCCGTCGTGCGACGGTGTCGCGTCGAGGGGGCCGGTTGCTCCTGGCGCAGGGCCGCGAGTGCGCGGAAGAGCGTGCCCAGGTCCTTTCGGGCGTCGTAGCGGCCGGAGAAGGCGAAGTATCGCTGCGGCAGGCCCAGCCGCGCCCGGAGCGCGGCGACCCGTTCGGGCCGCCCGGCGTCCGGCACGAACGCCTCGTCGGCGGCCAGCCGCACGACCGCGATCCGCTCAGGCCGAACGTGCAGGAGGCGGCGCGCGGCGTCGGCGCTAGCCTCCGAACAAACGATGAGCCTCGTGGCGTCGCGCAGGATCCGCGCGCGGAGGCGGTGGCCGAACCGCGCGGCGGGGCTCGCGGCGTAGATCGCAGGAAGCTCCCAGGGCGCCAGGTCGAGCACCGTCGCGACCACCGGCAGCGCGGAACCGAGCGGCACCGCGCCGCCGGCCGTGTGGTAGACGGCTCCGCGTGCGCCGTACGCCTCGAACCCCCGCGCAGCGCCGATTTCGGCGCCGCGCAGCTGAAACGCGTCGACCGTCAGGCCAGCGGAGCGCAGGAACCGCGCCGTGGGCAGCACCCGGCGGCGGCCCGCCACGGCGAGCCCTTGCGCTTCGAGCTCGCGCGTCGGATCGGGGCGCAGCAGCCGGAGGATCGGCACGAACGACTCGCCCGCCAGCGGGTCGGCCGCAAACGCGGCGAGCAATCGCCGCAGGTAGCCGGCGGTGATCGGCGTCCGCTCCGGCTCCTGCAGCGGGCGCAGGTCGATCACGATCCGCGCGGGGGCGGGGGCCAGCTCCGAGCGCGGCGGCACGCCGACGAGTTCGCGCATCAGCTCGGCCGCTCCTCGGCGCCCGGTCGCTGGGCGGCGGGTGTGGCGTTTCGGTCGGTCGCGACAGCCGTATCCGGGTCGGCGGTGCGCGCGTGCCGGCCGGTCGTGGCGACCGAAGGCCGCGCCGGCACATCCGGTGCGGCCGCCCCGCGATCGCCGCGCAGCGCCTCCCAGCGGAGCGTCAGCACGACCAGCAGCGCCTCGAGCACGATCCGCCGCGACATCTTGCTCACGCCGACCCGGCGATCGCGGAAGATGATCGGGATCTCGACCACGCGCGCCCCGACACGCCGGGCCAGGTACGTCATCTCGATCTGGAACACGTAGCCCCCGGCGTGCACGCCGTCCCACGGAATCGCCCCGAGCGTCTCGCGGCGCCACGCCTTGAAACCGCCCGTCAGGTCGTGCACCGGGAGCCCCAGCACCAGGCGGGCGAAGGTCGACCCGCCGCGCGAGACGACTCGCCGCGCGAGACCCCAATCCGTCACACCGCCCCCGCGCACGTACCGGGAACCGATCACGAGGTCCGCCCCGCGCTGCAGCGGGTCGAGGAGCGCCGGCAGGCAGGCCGGATCGTGCGACCAGTCCGCGTCCATCTGGACGATCCGGCCGGCACCGCCGGCGAGGGCCACGCGGAACCCATCGATGTAGGCACGCCCGAGCCCCTGCTTGCTGGATCGATGGAGGACGCGTACGCGCGGATCCGCCGCCGCCAGCGCGTCGGCCAGGTCGCCCGTGCCATCCGGCGAGGCGTCGTCCACGACCAGGAGCGTCGCCCCCGGCAACTGCGCGAGGATCGCTGCCGCGATCCCCCGCAGGTTCTCTGCCTCGTTGTACGTGGGCAGCACGACCCACGTGTCCCCGTACGGCGTCGGCGGCTCAGCTGCGCTCAGGTCCATCGCGTGCAGTCTAGTGGGATGCGGCGCGGACGGCGGGGTCCATCATGGCCACGTCACCGGGTAGACGACACGGCACGTCTCCGGGTCAGCGCCCGGCACCGCCCTTGGCCCATCGCTGACCCACCCGTCGGGATGCACGCGCCGATGGGGCGCTACCGCAGCGCCAGAGACGCGGCCATCGACAGGAGGTTGCCGGCCCGATCCGTCCCGATCGCCCGGAGCTGGACCGTGCCGGGCAGGCCAGCCCGCAGACGGAAGACCGCGCGATACGCGAACCCGCCGATCGGCGCTGCCGTCACCGCGTACGCTGGCAGCCCGGGCTGCAGCACGAGCAACCGCGGCGCCGCCCGCAGCGGTTCGGCGCTCACGATCGCGACGCTCACGAGCTGCCTCGCCGCGGCCGTCGCCGTCGAGGGCGTGAGGCGGAACGGCATCAGCCAGATCACGCTGCGCATGACGACCGTACCGGCCGCCGTCGTCGCCGCGATGGCCGAGAGGTACCGTCCGACAGGCAAGGGCGCGAGGGTCTTTCCGCCCCCCGCGGCGCCTCGGCCATCCCAGGAGGTGACCCACGCGCCGGCCGGCACCGCGCGGCGCTCCCAGAGCGTCCGCACCACCCGTCCGGATGCGTCTGTCACGGTCCAGCTGACCGTGGCGGCCTGCGTGAGCGTGACCGAGAGCGTCGTCAGGTCGGAGCCGCCGCCGCGGTCCAGCGGGTAGAAGACTGCAGGCGTGGCGCGCGGCGCCCTGATGGCGGTGAGCACCCGCGTGTGGATCGTGAGGGCCGCCCCCGGCAGCCCGATCGCACTCAGCGGCGTCGCGACCAGCGCATACGTCCCGTCGGGGACGACGAGCCCATCGTCGCCCCGGCCATCCCAGGTGGCCTGGCCCGCGTCGGACGTGGCCGCCACTACCAGGTGGCGCACCACCGCCCCCGACGCGGCGATGATCGAGATCTCGAGTGTGCCCGGGGCAGAGATCTGGTAGGAGGCGGTCAGCGTGTCCGAGATGCCGTCACCGTTGGGCGTGAAAGCGGACGGAGCGCTGAACGCGGACAAGCCGGGCGGCTGGTCCGATGCTGGCGACTGCGGAACGGCCGGCGTCGGCCCAGGGGCAGGAGAGAGGCCGGCCGGCGGCAGGGCAGTCGCCCCGCCCGCCCCGCTCAGCACCTGGGACGTGAGAAGGTCGAGGTTCCCGG
>JAKAMV010000179.1 GCA_021812735.1 Chloroflexota bacterium
GATCCCATCGCGTTGTTCGCCGCCGCGGCCGAGGCCGATCTGGAGGCCGCCCTCTGGCTGCAGCCCTCGCAGGGCGTCGCGCTCGTGGGCGTCGGGCGCGCCTGGGCTGCCGAGGGCGACGGGCCGTCGCGCTTCCGCGATGCCGAGGGCGCCTGGCGCGACCTGGCGGACGATGCGGCCGTCGAGGGCCCAGCCACCCCAACCCTGCTCGGCGGCCTGGGCTTCACTGGCCGCCGGCCGGCCGACGACGACCCCTGGGCCCCCTTCGGCCCGAGCTCCCTCGTCCTGCCGAAGCTGCTCCTGGCGACGCGGGGTGGGGCCAGCACGCTGACCGCGAGCGCGGTTGGCGCCCTTGACCCGCGGGCTGTGGACGCCCGCTGGGAGCGGCTCCTCGAGCGCGCGCGCGCCCTCACGCCGTCGGCCCAGGGCATGGTCGCCAGGCCCGTGTTCGCGCCCCTGCGCACCGAACGCTCCCAGCCCGACCGCGCGGGCTGGCACCGCACGGTGGCGACGATGGCCGGCGCCGTCGGCCGCGGCCGCCTCGACAAGGTTGTGCTCGCCCGTCGCGTGGACCTGCGCTCGCCCGTGGAGCTGGACGTCCCCAACGCCCTGCGCCGTCTGGCCGCCAGCGCCCCGGAGAGCACCGTCTACGCGTTCCGTCGCGCCGGGCGCACCTTCCTGGGCGCCACGCCCGAGCGTCTCGTGCGGGTGGAGGGACGCCGGTTCCGCACCGCGGCCATCGCCGGGACCATCGGCCGGGGCGCCGACGAGGCCGATGACGCGAAACTGGCCGCGGCGCTGCTCGCGAGCGAGAAGGACCGGGAGGAGCATGCGATCGTCGTGCACTTCATCCGCGGCCTGCTCGCGCCGGTGGCGGACCGGATCGACGTGGCGCCGCACCCGTCGGTGATGACGCTGCGCTTCGTGCAGCACCTGGCCACCGAGATCGAGGGCACGCTCCCCGAGCACGCCGGGCTGCTCGCGCTGGGCGAGCGCCTCCACCCGACGCCCGCGGTGGGCGGCGACCCGCGCGAGGCCGCGCTGGCGATGATCGACGAGCACGAGGGGTTCGAGCGCGGCTGGTATGCCGGCCCCGTCGGCTGGCTCGGCGCCGATGGCGACGGCGAGCTGTGCGTGGCGCTCCGGTGCGGCATCGTGGACCGGACGCGGGCGACGCTGTTCGCGGGCTGCGGGATCGTGGCGGACTCGGACCCGGCCCGCGAGTGGGAAGAGTCGCGGATCAAGCTGCGGGCCGTGGTGTCGGCGCTCGGCATGCTGGAGGATGAGGCATGAGCCACGCGGGAACCCTGCGCGCCCTGGTCACCGAGCTGGCCGCGGCTGGCGTCCGCGACGCGGTGGTCTGCCCGGGCTCGCGCTCGACGCCGCTCGCGCTGGCGGTTGCCTCGTGCGGCGCCCTCACGACCCGGGTGCTGCTCGACGAGCGGTCGGCCGGGTTCTTCGCGCTGGGGCTGGCGCGGACCGGGCGCCGGCCGGTGGCCGTCGTGGTGACGTCGGGGACCGCCGTGGCGAACCTGATGCCCGCCGTGGTGGAGGCGCGCCTCTCGCGCGTGCCGCTGGTGGTGCTCACCGCCGACCGCCCGGCCGAGCTGCAGGACCGCGGCGCGCCGCAGACGATCGACCAGGTGCGCATCTTCGGCGGCCACGCGAAGTGGGCGAGCGACCTGCCGCTGCTCGACGGCGAACCCGCGACCGTCGCCCACGTCCGGTCCGTGGCCGGGCGCGCGGTGGCGACGGCCTGGGCCGGGCCGGCCGGTCCCGTCCACCTCAACCTCCCGTTCCGCGAGCCGCTGCTCCCGGACGGGCCGCTGGCGCTGGCCGAGCAGGACATCCCGGCCCGGCCGTTCGCCGACGCCGTCGCCGGGCTGCCGGTGCTGGGGCCTGCCGCGCTCAACCGGCTGGCGGCCAGGATTCCGGCGAGCGGCCGGGGCCTCATCGTGGCCGGGCCGGACGACGACCCGCGGCTGCCCGCCGCGCTCGCCCGCCTCGGCGCCTCCACCGGCTTCCCCATCCTCGCCGATCCGCTCTCCGGCTTGCGCGCCGGCCCGCACGACCGGTCCCTGGTCGTTGCTCGCGCGGACCAGCTGTGCCGACCCGGGATCTGGCTCGACGGCCACCTTCCCGAGCTCGTCATCCGCACGGGCGCCATGCCCACGGCCAAGCCGATCCTGGAACTGCTGACGCGCGCGCAGCCCGAGCTGATCGTGCTCGACGGGGACGGCGGCTGGCGCGAGCCCGCGCTGATCCCCGCCACCTTCGTCCACGCGGACCCGGCGGACACCGCAAGCCGTCTCGCCGCGGCACTGGGCGGTCCCGCGCGCAGCGCGTGGGCCGAGGCGTGGCGGGCTGCGGACGACGCGGCGGGCGACGCCATGGCCGGCTGGCTCGCCGGGCTCCACGAGCCGTTCGAGGGCGCGCCGTTCCCGGCCCTGGCCCAGGCGCTGCCCGACGGCGCGGTCCTGTGGTCCGGCTCGTCCATGCCCGTCCGCGACATGGACGCCTGGCTGCCGTCCACCGAGCGCGCCATCAGCGTCCGGTCGAACCGCGGCGCCAACGGGATCGACGGGGTGATCTCGTCGGCGCTCGGCGCGGCGGCCACGGGCGCCCAGACCGCGCTCGTGATCGGCGACGTCTCGTTCCTCCACGACGCCACGGCGCTCGGCACGGCGCGCCAGCTCGGCCTCTCGCTCGCGATCGTGCTGGTGGACAACGACGGCGGCGGGATCTTCTCGTTCCTGCCCCAGGCGCAGCCGGCGGCGATCGCCGGCACCGGGCTCCCCGAGCACTACGAGCAGCTGTTCGGGACGCCGCACGGCACCGACCTGCCCGCGGTGGCCAGGGCATTCGGCGCCGGCTACCGCGCGGCGGGCGCGCGCGACCTGCCCGAGGCGATCGGCTGGGCGCTGGCGACCCGCGGCGTCAACGTCGTCCACCTGCGCACGGACCGGGCGCGGAACCTGGCGCTCCACCGCGAGGTTGCGGCGGCCGTGCAGGCGGCGATCGCATGACCGGCCCGACGCTCCTGCTGCTGCACGGGTTCACCGGGAGCGGCGCTGTCTGGTCCGAGCACCTGCCCGCGCTCGAGGGCCGCTTCGAGGTGCTCGCGGCCGACCTGCCAGGGCACGGGACGAACCGCGAGGCCGCGTCCGTGGAGGCAACCGCGGAGGCGCTGGCGGCGGGGCTCGGCGGCCGCCGCTGCCACGTCCTTGGCTACTCCCTGGGCGCCCGGATCGCGCTGCGTCTCGCCGTGGCGCACCCGGGGCTGGTCCACCGGCTCGTGCTCGAGAGCCCGTCCGCCGGGATCGCGGACCCGGCGGAGCGCGAGGCCCGTCGCCGTGCCGACGAGCGCCTGGCCGACGACATCGAGCGCGACGGCCTCGGCGCCTTCGTGGACCGCTGGGAGCGCAATCCGATCTTCGCCAGTCACACCGGGCTCGACCCCGCGGCCGCCGCGCGGCAGCGCGCGATTCGCCTGGCGCAGGACCCGCACGGCCTGGCGGGGAGCCTCCGCCTCGCCGGGCAGGGCGCCATGGAGCCGCTCCACGGCCGGCTCGCGGAGGTCCGCGCGCCCACCCTGGTGATCGCCGGCGCCCTCGACCCCGCCCGCCCCCGCGCGGAGCTGGTCGCGGCCGGCATCCCCGGCGCCCGTCTCGTCGTCATCGACGGCGCCGGCCACACGCCCCACCTGGAGCGCCCCGACGCGTTCCTGCCCCTCGTCATCGACTTCCTGCAGGAGGACGCCGCCGCGTGAGCACCAACGTCGCCTGGACCACGGCCCACGAGTACCGCGACATCCGCTACGAGGTGTCCGGCACGGGCATCGCCAAGATCACGATCGACCGCCAGGCGGTCCGCAACGCGTTCCGGCCGCTGACCGTGCGCGAGATGATCGACGCGTTCAACCGTGTCCGCGACGACGCGTCGATCGGCTGCGTGCTGCTCACCGGCGCCGGCGACACGGCGTTCTGCGCGGGCGGCGACGCGAACTACAAGAGCCACCAGGGCGGCTACCTCGACGACGACGGCCTCGCCCGCCTCAACGTGCTCGACCTCCAGCGCCAGATCCGCTCGCTGCCCGTCCCGGTCATCGCGCTGGTCAACGGCTTCGCCATCGGCGGCGGCCACGTCCTCCACGTGGTCTGCGACCTGACCATCGCCAGCGAGAACGCGGTGTTCGGGCAGATCGGGCCGAAGGTCGGCTCGTTCGACGCCGGGTTCGGGGTCGGGCTGCTCGCACGCCTCGTGGGCGACAAGAAGGCCAAGGAGATCTGGTTCCTGTGCCGGCGGTACTCGGCGCAGGAGGCCCTCGCGATGAACCTGGTCAACAAGGTGGTCCCCCTGGCCGAGCTCGAGGCCGAGGGCGTGCGCTGGGCCGACGAGATCCTGGAGATGAGCCCCACCGCGATCCGGTTCCTCAAGGCCTCGTTCCTGGTCGCCACCGACGGCCTCGCCGGCATGCAGGAGTTCGCGGGCCACGCGACGGGGCTCTACTACACCACCGACGAGGCGCACGAGGGCTCGCAGGCGTTCCTCGCCAAGCGCAAGCCCGCCTACCGCAAGTACCCTCGCCGTCCGTGAGCACCTCGTCGCCGTCCTCGCCGTCTGCGCCGTCGGCCGCCCCCGCGACACGTCCCCCGTTCGCGTCCATCTGGTGGCACGCCGCCCGCCCCAACACGCTGCCCGCGGCCCTGGCCGGGGTCATCGTGGGGCTCGGCGCGGGCTACGGCGTGGACGCGGCGTTCCGACCGGACACCGCGCTCGGCTGCGTGCTCGTGGCCCTGCTGCTCCAGGTGCTCGCCAACTTCGCGAACGACCTGTCGGACTTCCGCAAGGGCGCCGACACGGACGCGCGCCAGGGCCCGATGCGCGTGGCCGCCGCTGGGCTCGTGTCCGAGCGCCAGCTGGAGGCGGCCATCGCGCTCACCATCGCCGCCGCCGGCGCGGTGGGGCTCTGGCTGGCCTACGTCGGCGGGCCGGTCCTGGTTGGCCTGGGCGTCCTGGCGGTGGTCGCGGCGCTCGCCTACACGGGCGGGCCGTGGCCGTACGGCTACAAGGGCATGGGCGAGGTGTTCGTGTTCGTGTTCTTCGGCCTGGTGGCCGTGGTGGGGACGGCGTACCTCCAGGCCGGGCGCCTCGAGCCGGTGTTCTTCGCCGCGTCCGTGCCGGCGGGCGCCCTGATCACCGCGATCCTGGTGGTGAACAACCTGCGCGACATCCCGACCGACCGGGAGGCTGGCAAGCGCACGATCGCGGTGATGATCGGGGAGCGGGCCACCCAGTGGGAGTGGCTCGCCTTCGTGGCCGCCGCGTTCCTGGTGCCGGTCGGCCTGGCGCTCGCGGGCTGGTCGTGGGCCGTGCTGGCGACGCTGCTGGCGCTGCCGGCCGCGGCGCAGGTCTGGCGGACGGTTCGCGGCTTCACCGAGCGCCGCCAGCTCAACCTGGCCCTCAAGGGCACGGCGCGGCTGTCCCTGCTGGTGGCGGTGCTGTTCGCGCTCGGGCTGGCGGCCGGCCCGCGGTGACAGTCCACCAGATGGCGCCGCTGGCCGGGATCCACGTCCGCAAGGTGCGCGTGCCGTTCCTCCGGCCGTTCGCCACCGCGACGGGGATGTGGTTCGCCCGCGAGGCCTGGATCATCCGCCTGGTGGCGGCCGACGGGCGCGAGGGCGTGGGCGAGGCCGTCCTCGAGCCCGCCGACGGCCAGGCCGCCGCCTCGGTCCTGGACTGGCTGGCGGAGGGCCTCTCGGCGGCCGATGCCAACGAGTGGCCGCAGGCCCAGCGGTCGCTCGAGGAGCACGGGTCGCCCGGGCGGGCGCTGCGCGCGGCGCTCGACACCGCCTGGCTGGACCTCGGGGTGGCCGTCGGCGGCGTCGCGCCGTGGGCGCCGTCGGCACCGGGGCCGGGGGCCGCCGTCGGCGTCAACGCCACCTTGCCGCTGCTCGATGCGCGCGCGCTGGCCGAGGCCGCCGCGCAGGCCGTGGCCGTGGGCTTCCGGACGCTGAAGCTCAAGGCCGGTGCCGAGCGCGAGACCGAGGTGCTCGTGGACCGGGTCCGCGCGCTGCGGTCGGCGGTGGGGCCCGAGATCCGCCTCCGCCTCGATGTCAACGGCGCCTGGGACCTCGAGACGGCCACCGAGCGGCTCGAGGCCGTCGAGCGCTTCCGCCTCGAGTACGTGGAGCAGCCGCTGGCGGGCGACGACCCGGCGGCGCTGGCGGAGCTCCGCCGCCGGGTGGGCGTGCCGGTCGCCGCCGACGAGGCCGTGACGTCCGTGCGTGCCGTGCGCAAGCTGCTCGACGCCGACGCCGTGGACGTCCTGGTGGTCAAGCCCGTGCGCGTCGGCGGCCCGATCGTGACGGCCGAGATCGCCGCCCTGGCGGCGGAGCACGGCGTGCCCGTGGTGATCAGCACGCTGTTCGAGACCGGGGTCGGGATCGCGGCCGGGCTCGCCGCGGCGGCGGCGCTTCCCCCGGTGCGGGGCGCTCGGCTCGCGTCGCCGCCCGATCACGGTCTCGCGACTGCCGGCCTGCTGGAGCACGACCTGCTGGCCGACGGCCTGGTGCTCGGCGGGGGCCGGCTGCGGACGCCCGCCGAGCCGGGCTCGGGACGCCTCGGGATCCGCCTGGACACGGCCGCGGTCGCGAGGTACGGCTCAGACCGGACGCAGTCGCCGACCTGGGAGGCGTGGGGCGCATGAGCGGCATCGGGGAGCGGGTCCGGGCCCTCGCGCAGACGCGCGGCGACGAGGCGGCCGTGCTCGACGGCGAGTCGCTGACAACGTGGGCCCAGCTCGACGCCCTGGCCGACGCGGCCGCGCTGGGCACGACGCCCGGTGCGGTCGTGCCGTTCGAGGCCCCGGCCTCGGCCGGGACCATCGCGCGGATCGTGGGCGTGCTGCGGGCGGGCGGCGTGGCCGCCCCGCTGGGGACGGGGCTGACGTCCGGGGAGCGGGCGACGGCGCTCGATGTGCTCCGCGCCGACGAGCTGCCGGACGGCGTCAGCGTGGTCGTCCTGACGTCGGGGACGACGGGGCGGCCGAAGGGCGTGGCGCATTCCGAGGCGTCGCTCGGGGCGTCGGCCGCCGCCTGGCGCGCGGTCCTGCCGCCGGCCACGGGCTGGGTGCTCGCGCTCGGGCTCGCGCACGTGGCGGGGCTGGGCGTCCTGTGGCGGGCGGTCGCGGACGGCGTGCCGATCCGGATCGTCGCCGGGAACGACACGGCGGCGGTGCTCGAGGGCCTCAGCGATCCCGTGGCCTCGCACGTCTCGCTCGTGCCGACGCAGCTGGGGCGGCTGCTCGACCTGGCGGCCGGCAACCCGCCGCCGCACAACCTGCGGGCGGTCCTCCTCGGCGGCGGGAGCATCCCGGCGGCGCTGGTCCGGCGGGCGGTCGCGACGGGCTGGCCGGTCATGCCGACCTACGGCCTGTCCGAGATGGGCTCGGGCGTGACCGCGCTGGCGATCGCCGAGGCGGCCGCGGCCCCCGGCACGGCTGGCCGCCCGCTGCCGGGCGTCTCGCTCGAGATCGCGGACCCGGACGCCGACGGCGTGGGCGAGATCGTGGTCGCCGGGCCGTCCGCGTTCGCCGGGTACCTGGGCGGGGCACGGCGCACCGCCGGCCAGGCGTTCCGCACCGGCGACCTCGGGCGGCTCGATCCGGACGGGCGCCTGGAGGTGGTGGACCGCAGGACGGACCGCATCGTGCGCGGCGGCGAGAACATCGCGCCGGCCGAGGTCGAGGCCGTGCTCGCCGCCCACCCGTCGGTCGCCGACGCGGGGGTGGTCGCCCGTCGCGACAGCGCGCTCGGCCACGTCCCGGTGGCGGCGATCGTGCTCCGCGACCCTGGCGACGACCCCGGTGACGCCGCGCTGGCCGCCCACTGCCGCGCCCGCGTCGCGGGGTTCAAGGTGCCCGCGTCCTTCACCCGGCTCGACGTCCTGCCCCGCACCGCCTCCGGCAAGCTGCGACGGGTGGCGCTCCGGGCGCTGCTCGACGGGGCCGCGGAGGGCCAGCTCGAGCGCCCCGGCGGCGACCGCGTCGGCTGGCGGGTCACGGGTCACGGGCCGCGCCAGATGGTCCTCCTCCACGGGACGCTGTCCACGGCCCGCCAGCTGGACCGACTCGCGGCCCTGCTGGCGGCCGGGTGCGACGCGACCGTCCACGCCCTGGACCGGCGGGGGAGCGGCACCGGCCGCCTGGCGAACCCGCGCCCGATCGACATCGCGGTGCACGTGGGCGACCTGGTCGCCTACCTCGACGCGCGGGGGATCGCGCAGGCGCATCTGGTCGGCGTGAGCTTCGGTGGGGTGGTCGCGCTCGAGGTGGCGGCGCGCCGCCAAGAGCGAGTCGCGTCCGTCGTCGCGTACGAGCCGCCGTACGGCACGGTGGTCGCGGGCCACCCGGGCGCGGGCTTCCCGGACAGCACCGGCCTCGAGGAGCTCTACGCGCGGGGCGGGTCGCCGGCCGTCGCGGAGCGGTTCATGCGCCTGGTCGCCGGGGACGACGCGTGGGAGCGTCTCACCGAGCGCAGCCGGGACTTCCTTGCGACGCAGGGCGTGAGCGCGCTGGCCGACGGCGCGCTGATCGGGCTCGACCCGGCGGGGCTCGCCCGCGTCACCGTCCCGGCGCTGCTGCTCACGGGCGGCGCCAGCGACCCGTTCTACGCCCCTGTCGCCGACGAGCTCGCCCGGCGCATCCCCGGCGTCCTCCGCGCTACCCTCGACGGCCTCGCCCACACGGCGCCGATCGTCCGGCCGAACGGTGTGGCCGACGCCGTCGCCGCCTTCCTGGAGCCCATCGTCCCATGACCGCCATCCCGCCCGACCACACGCCATCCGGCGCCTCAACCGGGGCCGGCAACGCCGCCGGCGCGGGCGAGGTCCGCGTCATGTTCGACCGCATCGCCGGCCAGTACGACCTGATGAACCTGCTCATCTCCGCGTTCCAGGAGCCGCGCTGGCGACGGCGCCTCGTGGACGCCGCGGGGCTGCGGGCCGGAGGGTCCGCGCTCGACGTGGCGTCCGGGACGGGCAAGGTGGCCGCGGACCTCCAGGCGCGCGTGGGCGCGGCCGGGCGGGTGCTGGGCGTGGACCTCTCGCCGGGGATGACAGCCGTCGCCCAGCGCCGGTATCAGCACCGTCCCGGCCTCGGCTATCTGGTGGGCAACGCGATGGACCTGCCCACCCGCGATGGCGAGTTCGACGCGGCGACCATCGCCTTCGGCATGCGCAACCTGCCGGACTACCGCAGGGGCTTCGCCGAGATGGCGCGATCGGTCCGGCCCGGCGGGCGCGTTCTGTGCCTCGAGATCGCGCGGCCGCGGAGTCCGCTGGCGCGCTTCATGCGCTGGTGGTTCGACCGGATCGTCCCGCTCATCGGCTGGGTGGCGGGTCAGGGGCCCGCGTACGGATATCTGGTCCGGAGCGTCCAGGCCTACCCGTCACCCGAGCGCATCGCCGAGATCATGGCCGAGGCCGGACTCGTGGACGTGCGCTGGACCGGCCTCACCGGCGGCATCGTCACCCTGCACGAGGGGACCGTCCCGGAGCGGTAGGGAAGCCCTCGGCGCGGGAGTCCCGCGGGGCGGATCCTCTCCGCCGGGCGCCGATTCCGGGCCGTTCGCGAATCGCGGAACGGCTCCAGCGGGCTTCTCTGGCCTCCCGCGGGCCGCGCTGGCCTCCCGCGGGCCACCGCGCTGGCCTCCCGCTGGCCTCCCGCGGGCCACCGCGCTGGCCTCCCGCTGGCCTCCCGCTTGCCTCCCGCTGGCCTCCCGCGGGCCACTGCGCCGGCCACCGCGCTGGCCTCCCGCTTGCCTCCCGCTTGCCTCCCGCTGGCCGCCCGCTGGGCGAATCCTCTCCGCCGGAGGCCGAATCCGGGCCGTTCGCGAATCGCGGAGCTAGCGCGGGGCTGGAGGGCGCCAGACGTCTGTGCCCGCCAGCCACGCGGTGATCTGCCGCAAGGTGTTCGGATTGATCTGGTAGAGCGCGCCACGGCGGTCAAGCCGGTAGGGAAACGACCGTATGAGGCCGGCATCCTCGAGGAGACGGAGTTGTCGCGAGACGGCGGGTCGGCTGAGCCCGAGCTCCTGCGCGATCGTCGACGGTCGGCGCGGCTGGACGGCGAGCAGCGCGATGATGGCCCTGCGCGTCGAGTCGGCGAGGAGCGCGATCCCAGTTCCATTGCGTCGTGCCATAAGCAGAGCATGACGATCGCGACTTATCTGCCGCCCACCTGCTCCTCCAGCCACCGCACGCCGCCAGGTTCGTTCCGCGATTCGCGAAGCACCCGGAACCCGCCCGCGCCGGGGCGACGACCGCGCCGGAAGCCGCCCCCGCCGGGCGGACGACCGCGCCGGGGCGACGACCGCGCAGGGCGGCGCTCGGCGGGCACACGGCGCCGCACGCCGCCCGATTCGTTCCGCGATTCGCGAAGCACCCGGAACCCGCCCCGCCCGGGGGCGGCCGCCGACCTGAGGAGGGGTACGCCCTTGGCGGCCGGCTCCTGGGCCGCCGGCTCCGAGGGGCGCCGACACAGGCGCGATGGGCAGGGGCCGGTCCGTGGCCTCCGGTAGGATGGCCGCCCATGGCAAAACCCCCCGCGCCCGCCCAGGCGCCGCTCATCGCTGCCCGCGGCCTGACCAAGAGGTTCGGTGACTTCACCGCCGTTGACGCGATCGACTTCGATGTCGCGCCGGGCGAGAGTTTCGGCTTCCTGGGCCCAAACGGCGCGGGCAAGACGAGCACGATGCGGATGATCGGCTGCGTCTCGCCGGTAACCGCTGGCGAGCTGCGGATCCTGGGCCGAGACCCCACGACGGACGGCCCGCGCATCCGCGGCCGCCTGGGCGTGGTGCCCCAGCAGGACACGCTCGACACGGATCTCTCGGTGATGGACAACCTCGTCATCTACGGCCGCTACTTCGGGCTGACCCGGGCTGAGAGTCGGCGGCGCGCGGCCGAGCTGCTCGAGTTCGCGCAGCTGGCGGACCGGGCGGGGGACCGGGTGGACCCGCTGTCGGGCGGGATGAAGCGCCGTCTGACGATCGCCCGCGCCCTCATCAACGAGCCCTCGATCCTGCTCCTCGACGAGCCCACCACCGGCCTGGACCCGCAGGCCCGCCACCTGCTCTGGGACCGCCTGTACCGGCTCAAGCAGCGCGGCGTGACGCTCGTCCTGACCACCCATTACATGGACGAGGCCGAGCAGCTGTGCGACCGCCTGGTGGTGATGGACAAGGCCCGGATCGTCGCCGAGGGCTCGCCCCGGGAGCTCATCGAGCGCTACTCCTCCCGCGAGGTGACCGAGCTGCGCTTCCCGGTGGGGGTCCAGGAGACGCTGGCCGACGCGCAGCTCGAGGGCATCGGCGACCGGATCGACCGCCTGCCGGACCGCGTCCTCGTCTACAGCGATGACGGCGAGGCGGTGGGCCCGGCCGTTCACGCTCGCGGGCTGCGGCCTGAGACGGTCCTCGTCCGGCGCAGCTCGCTCGAGGACGTCTTCCTGCGGCTGACCGGCCGGACGCTGGTGGACTGAGGTGACGGCTCCGGCGATCCCCGAGCCGCGCCCCTCGGCCGGATACCTGGCCGCCTACGAGCACCAGATCCTGCTCTACCTGCGCAATTGGCGCGGTTCGCTGTTCAGCAACTTCGCCCAGCCGGCCCTGTTTCTGCTCGCGATGGGGGTGGGCCTGGGTTCGTACGTGGACAAGGGCGGCGCGAACGCCACCGGCGGCGTCTCCTACCTGCAGTTCCTGGCGCCCGCGCTGCTCGTCTCGAGCGTGATGCAGGGCGCCTCGAGCGAGGGCACGTTCCCCGTGCTCGCCGGGTTCCACTGGGTTCGCCGGTACTACGCCATGTACGCGACCCCGCTGACGCCGCGCGCCATCGCCTTCGGCCAGCTGGCCTGGAACGCCACCCACGCGCTGATGGTCGGCGCCATCTTCTGCGTGATCATCGGGCTGTTCGGAGCAGCCGCAACGCCGGGGATCGTCTGGTCGGTCCCGATCGGCGTGCTGACCGGGATCGCGTTCTCCGCCCCGATCGCGGCGTTCATGAGCACCCAGCGCGACACCAACGCGTGGAACAACATCTGGCGCTTCGGCATCACGCCGCTGTTCCTGTTCAGCGGCACGTTCTTCCCGATCGACCGGCTGCCCGAGCTGATCCGCCCGATCGCCTGGCTGCTGCCCCTGTGGCACGGCGTGGACCTGGCCCGCTCGGCGGCGCTCGGCACGGTGGGGGACCAGCCGCTGCTCGCGGCGGCGCACCTCGCCATATTGCTGGCGATGGCCGTCGGCGGCACGTGGGCGATGTTCGCCATGTTCCGCCGCCAGCTGGAGAAGTAGGGGATGGCCAGCCTGCCCGCCGCGGGCCGCATCGCCCCCGCCCGCCTGAGCGGCCGCCGCGCGGCGCTGATGGTGGAGCGCAACACGATGGCGCTGGGCTCGAGCTGGATGATGGTCCTGGGCGGCTTCTTCGAGCCGCTGTTCTACCTGCTCTCGATCGGCTTCGGACTGGGGGGCATGGTGGGCGACGTCCCCGGCCCGGACGGGCGGCCCATCGCGTACGCGCTGTTCGTGGCGCCGGCGCTGCTGGCGAGCTCGTCCATGAACGGCGCGATCACCGAGTGCACGTTCAACTTCTTCTTCAAGCTCACCTATCAGAAGACATACGACGCGGTGCTGTCCACGCCCATGTCGCCCGGCGACGTGGCCCTGGGCGAGATCGGCTGGGCGATCATCCGGTCCACGCTCTACTCGGTCGGGTTCTTCGCGGTCCTGCTTGCGCTCGGGCTCTACCGCTCGCCGCTGGCGATCCTGGCCATCCCGGCCGCGATGCTGCTGTCCTGGGCGTTCTCCGCCGTCGCGCTCGCCCTCACCACCTGGATGCGCGGCTGGCAGGACTTCGACCTGATCTTCCTAGTCACGCTGCCGCTGTTCCTGTTCAGCGGCACGTTCTACCCGGTCACCGCATACCCGGAGGCGCTTCGCGTCCTGGTGGAGTGGACCCCGCTCTACCAGGGCGTCGCGCTCATCCGGGCCCTGGTCACCGGCATCATGGACGTCGGTGCGCTCGCGCACGTGGCCTACCTGCTGGCGATGGGCGTCGTCGGCCTCGCCGTGGTCAGCCGCCGGCTGGACCGGCTGCTCCGGAAGTAGCGCCTGCGGGCTCCGTTCGGTCGCCAGCGGTCGCGGGGCCGCTCGCGGGCACGCTTCGCCGACCCCGGTTAGCATCCCGGAGTGCCCAGCGCCGACCCCCGCGCGA
>JAKAMV010000886.1 GCA_021812735.1 Chloroflexota bacterium
TCCCGGCGGCGTTCGTGATCGTCGCCGCGGCGTACCCGGTGGCCCTGCGGGCGGGGCGGGATGGGCTTGCGTTCGCGCTGTCGTCGCTCTCGATCGCCTCGCTGATCGGGATCATGGGCGTCGGGCTGTACCCGAACCTGCTCCCCGCGCTCGGGGACACCGCACGCAGCCTGACCGTCACCAACGCGTCGTCGTCCGACCTGACCCTGACCGCGATGCTCGTGATCGCCCTCGTGGGCATGCCGATCGTCCTCGTCTACACGGCCTTCATCTACTGGCGGTTCCGGGGCAAGGTCTCGGGCCGGGAGAGCGCCTACTAGACCCAATACCGATAACTTAGGACGACTCGCCATGGTATGCTGGCCGGGTGCCGCGAGCAGGGCAGCTGAAGCCACGGGACCCCCAGCGCCTCACCGATCACGTCGCGCTCGGCGTGCTCACGGCTACGTTCCCGCCCGCCCTCGTCGACGCCGTGCTCGAGGCGACCGGCCGGCGTGAGCAGCGCCAGCGCCTCCTGCCTGCCCGCCTCGTCGTGTACTACGTGCTGGCGCTCTCGCTCTTTCCCGGGGCGGGCTACGAGGAGGTCCTGCGCAGCCTGACCGAGGGGCTCGCCTGGACAAGCGGCTGGACCCGCGTCTGGGCGCTCCCCTCCACGGTCGCCATCAGCAAGGCCCGCGCCCGGTTGGGCCGGGCGCCGCTCGCCGAGCTCTTCGCGCGGGCCTGCCGGCCGCTCGCCACGCCCGCCACGCCGGGGGCCTTCTACCGGGGCCTGCGCCTCGTGGGTCTCGACGGCACGACGCTCGATGTGGCCGATACCCCTGCCCACGCGTCGCACTTCGGCCGACCGGGCAGCGGGCGCGGCGAGGGCGCCGCGTTCCCCCAGCTGCGGATCGTGGCCCTCGCCGAGTGCGGCACCCACGCCATGTTCGCCACGGCCATGGGCCCCTGCACGAGCGGTGAGCCCACCTACGCCAAGGAACTCGTCCGATCGCTCGGGCCCGGCATGCTGTGCCTCGCCGATCGGGGCTTCACCGCCGCTCCCCTCTGGAGCCTGGCGGCCGCGAGCGGGGCCGAACTGCTCTGGCGGGCCAAGGGCAACGCCGTGCTGCCGGTGCTCGAACGGCACCCGGACGGCTCGTATGCGTCCGAGCTCGTGGCGGCCGACGATCGCCACCGCGACCACCCGCTCCCGGTCCGGGTGGTGGAGTACGGGCTCGACGATCCGGGCCGCCCGCAGAGCGAGGAGACCCGCTACCGCCTCCTCACCACCCTCGCGGATCCAGGCGCCGCCCCGGCCGCCGAGCTCGCCGCCCTCTATGCCGAGCGCTGGGAGATCGAGTCGGCGCTCGACGAGCTCAAGACCCACCAGCGCGGCCCGCGCCTCGTGCTGCGCTCCCGCACGATCGAGGGCGTCTATCAGGAGGCCTGGGGGTTCTGCTGCGTGCACTACGCCCTGCGGGCCCTCCTGGCGGCCGCCGCGGACGACGACCACCTCGATCCCGATCGGCTCTCGTTCACCAGAGCGCTCCACGCTGCCCGGCGCAGCGTGCGCCAGGGCTCGTCCGCGGGGGTCGGGCTGGCGCGTGCCGTGCGGCGCGCCATCGGGGAGATCCTGGCCTGCCTGCTGCCACCCCGGCGGCTGCGCGCGGCGGCCCGCGTGGTCAAGCGCAAGATGTCGAACTTCGGCGTCAAGCGCGCCGCCCACCGCACCTGGCCCTGCCCGACCCTGCCGCCAGCCGAGGCGGTCCGGGTCCTCGCTCCGCCCTAAGTTACCGGTATTGCGGCTAGTCCCCCGCTTCGACGGGAACCGGCACCATGGCGCCTTCCGCGACGTGCTCATGCGCGACGTGCTCATGCGCGGCGTGCGTCGTGCGGAGCGGCAGCTCGTGGAGGAACACCGCAGCGGCACTGGCGATGACTGCGGCTCCCACGCCGATCCACATGGAGTTCCCGAGCGCGATCGAGAATGCCTGGTGGAAGCCGTCCAGGAAGATGGGTTGGAGCTGCGCCGGAATCTGGGTCAGGAACTGTGTCGCGCTGCTCGATCCCACCGAGGTGAGTTCCTGCCCGATGTTGAACCCCGCCGGCGCGGTCTGCGGCACGTACGCCGCTGGCGCGCCCGCGACGATGATCTGGCTGCGCAGCAGGCCCCAGGTCAGGTTGTTCTCGAACAGGGTGAAGGCCACGGTCAGCCCCACCGACGTGCCGATCTGGCGCATCAGGGTGAGGTCGCTGGTGGCCGTCCCGAGCAGCTTGAACGGCACGGCGTTCTGCACGATCAGGGTGAACACGGCCATCATCGGGCCCACCCCGATGCCGGCCACGATCATCCACAGCCAGAGCGTTGGCGTGGGCGTATCGGCGCGCAGGTTCGTGAACAGGGCGAGCCCGACGGCGACCAGCGCCATCGACCCCACCAGCAGCCACTTGTAGTGGCCGGTACGGCTGACGATCAGGCCGGAGACCACCGAGCTCGCGATGAGCCCGAACAGGAACGGGAAGAGGTCGTAGCCCGACGCCGTCGAGCTGGCGTTCTGCACGACCTGGAACCAGAGCGGCAGGAAGATGATCGCCGTCGCGAAACCAAACGATGCGAGGAACGAGGCGACCGCCGAGACCGTGAACGTCCGATTGCCGAACAGGTCGAGCGGGATCACCGGGTCCTCGGCGCGGGTCTCGGCGACGACGAAGGCAGCCAGGAACACGATCCCCATCGCGAAGCCGCCGACCACGCCCGGCGCGGTCCAGTCGCCGTTCTCCGCGATGGTCAGCGCGATGAGCACCGGGACGATGGCGAGCGTGAGGCTCACGACCCCGGGCAGGTCGAGGTTGAAGCGGCTGCCCTCGCGCTTGACGGTCGGGAGCAGGCGCCAGATGAAGTAGAGCGAGACCAGCCCGATCGGCAGGTTGACGTAGAAGACCCAGTGCCAGCTGATGTGGTCGGTCAGGAACCCGCCCAGGAACGGTCCCACCAGGA
>JAKAMV010000180.1 GCA_021812735.1 Chloroflexota bacterium
GTCTCGACCACGCGCTTCGCGACTTGTGCCACTGGCGGCGAGCAGGCGGGCCCGCCATCGTTGGGCGGCACGCAGGAGGCGACGAAACGCGGCCCAAACCCTGCGCCGCCGGGACCGCGCCGAGCCACTGGCGGACCCGGCCCGCGTGGGATGCAGGAGTCCGCCATGAACGCCGTCATCAACAGCGTGCACCACGAGATCCGGGTGGACGCCCCGGTGGAGCACGCCTTCGATTTCGCGCGCCGGTCTGACCGGCACCACGACTGGAACCCGTACCTCACGTTCTTCCACGCTTCCGAGCCGCTCGACACGGTGGGCAGCACGTTCGACGTGATCCTCGACCTCGCCGGCCAGAGCACCTCGTTCCGCGGCACGGTGGCGGAGGCCAAGCCGAACCGGCTGATCCGCCTGCACCTGGCCGGGGAGAAGGGCAACGCCGACTGGATCTATCGGTTCGAGCCGGCTGGCGAGGCGACGCAGTTCACGATTGACGTCGAGTACGAGAGGGACGGCCTGTTCGCGGGGGTCGTGGACCGGCTGATGTTCCACGGCGGGCTGGAGCGCGCCGTCCGGCACGTCGCCGAGAGCTTCGCCGCCATGGCGCCGTCCGCGGTCCCCGTGACGGCCTGACGTCGTGCGCCGGCACGGCGACCGACGCGTCGGGGCGGCGCGCCGCGGTCTGCCTGCGGCCGCCGCGCCGCCCGCCGACGCTGACAGCTAGCCGGCGGTCGCCGTCTCGGCGGCCGCCACGATGGCGTCGAGCTCCGCCGCCACGCCGTCGGCGAACGGCAGCGGCCGGTGGCCGCTGATCGCCGCGAATGCCTTCTCGCGCGCCTCGTCGAGGATGTCCGGGCGGCCGGCCCCCTCGAAGCGGTCCCACGTGCTGTGCCAGCCGAGCCTGGGCATGAACCACTCACCGCCCCGCACGGCGTCACGGGTCGCGGTCCGGGCCAGGAAGTCCCCCACCGGGCCAACCTCGTCGAGCGCCGCCACGACATCGGCCTCGCCCACGGTGCCGTCGAGGCCGCGGGCGAGCCGCCGGCTCATCCGGTAGATCTCGACGTCGATCACCATCGTCTCGAGGCACAGCGTGGAAGCGCCGCCGAGCGACCCGGGGCCGATGAGGATGTCCGGCCACGACAGCACCGGCAGCAGCCAGTTGAGCGTCCGCTCGTAGGTGGCCTGGATGCCCGCCGCGAAGTGGTCCGTGCCGCCGTTGGACGCGGTGACCGGCAGGCCGTAGGAGCGGCCCATCTCGGTGGTGGCCGCGCCGAGCAGCGCGTGCTCGGGCCCGCCGCCGGCCCAGCGCCCGGTGCGCGGCTCCATGGCCGCGAGGGCCGGCGCGTAGATCACCGGCGTGCCCGGTGCCATGGCCTGGACCAGGCACAGGGCGCCCAGCACCTCGGCGTTGCCGGCCACCACCGTCGAGACCAGGCCGGCCGGGGCGGATGAGCCCATCATCGGCATCGGCATGATCGCGATGGGGATGTCCCAGCCGGCCGTGGCGAGGTAGGCGTCCGTGTGCGGTTCCTCCATCGCCAGCGGCGAGACCGGGCAGTAGAGCACGCTGAACGGGTGGAGCTCGCGGACGCGCTCCCGGGAGCCGAAGACGGTCTCGAGGATGCGCAGGAGCCACTCGGCCTGGCGCGGCCCCGCGATCTCGTCCTGGATGTGCTTGCTGAACAGCGCGTGCGTGTCGCGCCAGTGGCGGGCCGAGCGGGCCGGGTCCGGCCCATCCTCGCCCGCGGTGACCATCTGCCAGTACAAGCCCACCTCGTCCATCGTGTCGATGAGCCTGGTGGCGTTGGCCCAGTCGTCCCGCGTCGAGGCGCGCCGCTCCCCGGTGACCGGGTCGTAGAACATCGTGGTCTCGCCGTCCGGCATCAGCGTGCACTCGCCCGCGTTCATGCGCAGCTCGAAGCCCTCGCGCCGACCGCCCAGCGAGAACCTCCGGGGCGCGGCAGCCAGCGACGCCTCAACCAGCGAGCGAGGGAAGCGCACCCGGCGGTCGGCGTGGTCCACCCGGGCGCCGGCCGCCTCGAGGATGCCGCGGGCGCGCTCGGAATCGACCCGCATGCCCGTTCGGGCCAAGACCGCCAGGCTCTTCTCGTGGACCTCGCTGATCTGCGCGTCGGTGAGGACGCGAAGAAGGGTCGGCATGGCTGCTCCGGCACGGGATGCTCGCGGGCGCGGCCGCGACGCTAGCAGAGGCGGTGTCGCGACGGTTGGCCGGGTCGCGCGGGCCGCGACGCTAGCACAGGCGGTGTCGCCACGGGCACGTCGACGCGGCGCGCCTCACCAGAGCCGGAGCTGGTCCGTTCGGCGGAGCCAGGACAAGGCGACGAAGCCGAGCCCGAACCCGATCGCCAAATACAGCCAGGTGAGGAACATGGTCGCGGGCATCACCAGGATCTCGACAAGGATCCACACGATCAGCCCCACGCCGAGGGCGCCGGTCAGCCACGGGGCGGCCCAGTGCCTGAGGATCGAGAGGCCGGCAAGCACCAGCATCCCGACGCCGTTGACGAGGAGCAGGTACAGGCCGGGCACCAGGTAGGACCCGAAGGGGGTCGCCTCGATCCAGCCCCGGGGGAGCTGGACCAGCTGGCCGGTCGGGTCGATCAGGAACATGATCCCGACCGGGATCGCGCCCAGGGCCGTGAGCAGCTCGAGCACCACGGCGATCCAGACGTAGCGGGGACGCCCTACCCGGGCATCGCCCGGCATGACCTGAACGTGCATGATCCACCCTCTCCGCGGACGCGGGACGCCGCGTCGGAGCGAATACCGCGCGAGGCCGCCGCCGCGAGGTCCCTCTGACCCGAAAGCGGCGGATGGTGGGTACACGGCACCAGTGCCTGACAGCCCGTCCCGACGCGCCGGTTGGGGTCGCGCAGTCGCGCCGCGGCATTTGCCGGGGCGCCGTGGCGGGGAGGGCGGGACGAGGATGACACCGGCCCGGGCTCGTCGTCCGCGCCCGCTGTTGCGCCCGCCCGGCTACACTTGGGGCATCGGACCCTCCAGCAAACGAGGTACGCCAGTGCCCAGGGAGTACGTCCGCCTCACCACGCCGCTCGTGCGCGACGGCGACCGCAGCTCCCCGCTCCGCCCCGCCACCTGGGACGAAGCGCTGGACCGGGTCGCCGAAGGGTTCAAGGCGGCTGGCGCGGCGCACGGCCCCAAGACCTTCGGGATCTTCAGCTGCAGCCGCTCGACCAACGAGATGAACTACGCAGCGCAGAAGTTCTCCCGGCAGGTGTTGGGATCCAACAACATCGACAGCTGCAACAGAACCTGACACGCTCCCTCTGTCGCCGGTCTGGCGACCGTGTTCGGAGCCGGTGGTTCCACCAACAGCTACAAAGAGGCCGAGGAGACGGATCTCATCCTCCTGTGGGGCAGCAACGCCCGGGAGTCGCATCCGATCTTCTTCCACCACATCCTCAAGGGTGTCCGCAATGGCGCGCGCCTGATCGCGGTGGACCCGCGCCGCAGCTCGTCGGCCCAGTGGGCTGACCTGTGGCTGGGCCTGGACGTCGGCTCTGACGTGGCGATGGCCAACGCGATGGGCCGCGAGATCATCGCCGCCGGCCTGGCGGACGACGAGTTCATCCACCGCGCCACCTCGGGCTTCGAGTCGTACCGCGAGCGCGTGGAGCCGTACACGCTGGAGTACGCGGAGCGCGTGACCGGCGTTCCGGCCGAGGCCATCCGCGAGGCGGCCCACGCCTACGCCGCCGCCGACAAGGCGATGATCTGCTGGACGCTGGGGATCACCGAGCACCACAACGGCGTGGACAACGTCCTCTCGCTCATCGACCTGGCGCTGCTCACCGGCCACGTCGGCAAGTGGGGCTCCGGCGTGAACCCGCTCCGGGGCCAGAACAACGTCCAGGGCGGCGGCGACAGCGGCGCCCTGCCGGATCGCCTGCCGGGCTTCCAGCACGTCGAGAACGACGCGCTGCGCGCTGCGTTCGATACGGCGTACGGCGTCGCGATCCCGCCCAAGCGCGGCTGGAACCTGACCGGCATGTACAACGCCATGGAGCGGGGCGAGCTCACCGCCGTCTACTGCATCGGCGAGAACCCGGTTCAGTCCGAGGCGGACACGCACCGGGTGAAGCGGCTGCTGGGCGGGCTCGAGTTCATGGTGGTCCAGGACATCTTCCTGACCGCCACCGCCGAGCTTGCCGACGTCGTGCTGCCGGCCGCCGCCGCCTGGGCCGAGACCGAGGGCACCGTCACCAACTCCGAGCGCCGCGTCCAACGCGTGCGCAAGGCGATGGACCCGCCGGGCGACGCGAAGGAAGATCTCTGGATCATCTTCGAGATCGCCAAGCGGATGGGGTACGACTGGGGCGAGCCCTCGGCCGAGAAGGTCTGGGACGAGTTCCGGAGCCTGGCGCCCGCGTTCCGGGGCATGACCTATGCCCGGCTCGAGGCGGAGGACGGCCTGCAGTGGCCGTGCTACGACGAGAGCCACCCGGGCGAGCCGTTCCTGCACTCGCGCCTGTGGGCGGACCCGGTGCCCGGCAAGCGCGCCCTGTTCGTCCCCGTGGACCATGACCCGCCGGTCGAGGAGCTCAGCGAGGAATTCCCGATGCGCCTCACGACGGGGCGTCGGCTCGATTCGTACAACACCGGTGTCCAGTCCGGCCCGCTGCGGTTCCCGCGGCGCAAGGGCGAGACGCTGGACCTCTGCCCCGAGGACATGCGCGCCATGGGTCTCGAGGAGGGCGAGGTTGTGCGGATCGTGTCGCGACGCGGCCAGGTGGAGGCGCCGGTCAGGACGGAGCGCGCGCTGCGGCCCGGGCTCGCGTTCATGACGTTCCACTTCCCGGACACGGTGAACGTGAACACCATCACGATCGACGCCACGGACCCCAAGGCCGGCACCGCCGAGTTCAAGGCGGCCGCGATCCGGATCGAGAAGCTGGCGCCGGTCGCGGTCGGCTGAGTTCCCGCCGCCTGAGGTCGAGGGCCGGTCGCCACCGCGCGCGTCCCCTCACGCCTGGTCGGCTGCGCCCCACGGGCAGGCGCCGCAATCCGTTCACGCCATTCGCTGGGGCCCGGCTCAGCGTTGCCGTTGGCGAGGGGCCCGCCCGGCTCGCCAGGAGGCGCAGATCGGCAGCGCCTTTGCGCTTGGCGAACCCAAGTCACTCTCGGGTCAGGTGGGGCCCGTCCCAGCGAAGGGGGCCATCCGCCCCACGGCCAGGAGGAGCCCGTGGATGAGCGCCTCGGGCCGCGGCGGGCACCCGGGCACGAAGACGTCCACGGGCAGCACCTCGCCCACGCCATCCCGGCCGGCGTAAGTGCCGGCGAACACGCCCCCGCTGATCGCGCACGCCCCGACCGCCACGACGAGCCGCGGCTCCGGCATCGCCTCGTAGGTGCGACGGGCGGCCTCCTCTAGATTACGGGTCATGATCCCGGTGACGAGGAGCAGGTCGGCATGGCGCGGCGAGGCCACGAAATCGACCCCCAGGCGCTGGACGTCGTGGTACGGGTTGAGGAGGGCTGAGATCTCCCAGTCGCAGCCGTTGCACGAACCAGCGTCGAGGTGCCGCACGTGGAGCGAGCGGCCGAGGAGGCGATGAACGGCGCGCCGCAGTTCGGCGGCCTCGTCAGGCTCGACTGTCCCGGCCGGCTCGACCGTCCCGGCCGGCTCGACTGTCCCGGCCGGCTCGACTGCCGGCATGGCGTCCCGGTGGCGATCCGTCACGGCGCGGCCCTCCACGTCCGCCGGATCACGAGGTCCTCCCTGCGCTCGACGGCCAGCTCGATGCGGTTCCCGAGCCGGATCGCCCCGGTCGGGCACGCCCGCTGGCAGGCGCCGCAGAAGACGCACGCGCCGGCGTCGAGCGACCAAGTCGAGTCCGCGACGCGGATCGCGTTCGCGGGGCAAACCCCGACGCACGCCGCGGTGCCGTCGCAGCGGTCCGCGTCCAGCTCCGGCAGCCCCCGCGCGGCCGGCGGCAGGTCGGGCGGCACGTCGGGGTACCGGCTCGTTGCCGGGCCGCGGCGGAGCGGGCGAAGGATGCGGTCGAGGACATCGAGGGGCATCGTCAGCGGTCCGTGCACGCGTAGCAGAGCTCGAAGCTCTTGTTGATGAGCGGGAAGTCGGGCACGAGGTTGCCGGGCACGGCCGCGGCGACCACAGGCCAGTTGGCGAACGAGGCGGAGCGGAGGTGGAGGCGATCAACCGTCCCGTCGGCGCCCGCGCGAAGCCACACCCACGACGCGCCCCGTGGGCCCTCCACGCCGGCGACCGACGACTCGCCCACACGCGGCTCGGCGGCAAGCGGCGCTGCGATCGCGCCTCCGGGCAGCCTGGCGAGGGCCTCACGCAGGAGGCGAAGCGACTCGTGGGCCTCCTGCGCCCGGACATGGACGCGTGCGGCCACGTCGCCCGCGGCGGCACCGGCCACGCTGACGGCGAACTCGTCGTATGCGGCATACGGCCGGTCACGGCGCAGGTCGCGGTCGAGACCGCTCGCGCGGGCGGCGACCCCGAGCGCGCCCAACGCCTCTGCCGTCTCTCGCGTGACGACGCCCGTCCCGTGCAGCCGCGACATGACTCCCTCGGAGCGGACCAGCGCTCGGACGGCCGCAGCGAGCTCCAGGCCGACCGCGTCGAGGGTCGTCAGCAGCGCGGCGAGGGCGCCCTCGTCGAGGTCGGTCGTCAGGCCGCCCGGGACGACCATGCCGACTAGATACCGATGGCCGGTCAACGTGTCGTTCGCCCGGAGCAGCCGCTCCTTGAGCAGGCCGAGACGGGAGGTCCCGGAGTGGAACCCGATGCCCGCGCAGATGTTGCCGAGGTCACCGACATGGTTGTAGAGCCGCTCGAGCTCGCCGAGGAGCACCCGCGCCCAGCGGGCCCGCGGCGGGACAGTTGTGCCCGTCAGCTCCTCGACGGCCTGCGCGTACGCCATCGCGTGGGCGACCGCGCACACCCCGCAGGCGCGCTCGACGAGCGGGGCCGCGGCCGCGAGCGGGCGTCCCTCGGCGAGTTTCTCGAGCCCGCGGTGCACGAACCCGAGCCGGGCGTCGAGGTGCAGGACCCGCTCGCCGATCGCGGAGAACCGGAAGTGCCCGGGCTCGATGATCCCGGCGTGGATCGGGCCGACCGGGAGCTGGTAGACACCCTCGCCGTGGACCTCGAACGGGACGAAGTGGCGGTCGGCCTCGGGTGGCCGGGCGTTGGCCGGCGTGTCCTTTCGCAGCGGGTGGTAGCCCCGGGGCCAGCGCTCGTGGAGGACGAGGCGCCGCGGGTCGGGGTGGCCGGCGGGGACGATCCCGAGCAGGTCGCGCGCCTCGCGTTCATCCCAGTGCGCCGCGGGCACCAGCGGGGTGATCGACCGGTACGTCGGCTGCGCCAGCGGCAGGTCCGCCCGGAGCCGGGCGAGGCGGCCATCCGGGCCGGCGGCGATCGCCTCGACCGCCAGGCCCTCGCCGCCGACGCCGCGCTCGTCGAGACCCACGAGCATGACGAACCGGCCGCCCGCGGCAACGGTGTCCGCGACGCGCGGGCCCAGGGCGTCAGGCGCGACCGGCTCCACCGCCCCGTCTCGGGCCGCGGCACGGGCCTGGCCCGAGGCGACCGGCGCAGCGCCCCCGGTCTCCGGCGGCTCAGCCACGGCCGCCTCCGAGAACGATCACGACCTGGCCAAGCGCCGCCGCGAGCGGCGAGGGCGTCCAGAGCCCCGCGACGACGACTGCCGCGAGGGGAACCCCGAGGAGCAGCGCCCAGCGACGCGAGGCCGGGGGTTCTCCCGCGGGGCGCCCGGGGGGACCGACCGACACCCGGACCACGTGGAAGAGGAGGCCCGCCACCGCTAGCGCGAGGATCGCGGCCGCGGCTCCGGCGGCCGGGCCCCAGCCCGCCTGAACGCCGCCCAGGAGGATCGCGATCTCGGCGACGAAGATCCCGGACGGCGGCAGCCCGGCCAGCGCGAGCGCGGCCAACACGAGAGCCCGGCCGGCGGCCGGCGAGCGGACGAGGCTGCCTCCCAGCCGTCCTATCCGGCGACTCCCGCGTTCGGCGACCAAGCGTCCGGCGGCGAGGAAAACGGTCGACTTGGCCAGGCCGTGGCTGAGCAGGTGGAGGGTGAGGCCGAGCAGCGCCAGGTGGCCCCCGAAGCCGAGGGCCAGCGTCGCCAGCCCGAGGTGCTCGATCGAGGAGTAGGCCAGGAGGCGCTTGAGGTCGCCCTGGGCGACGATGAACGGAAGGGCCGTCGCGAGACTGAGGAGCCCGAGCACGACCAGCAGGGTCGACGAGAAGGCCGGCCCGAGGGTGGCGACGGTGATGAGGTGGAAACGGGCGAGCGCGTACAGGGCAACCGCCAGCGCCGCCCCCGACAGGAGCGACGAGACCGGGCTCGGGGCCTGGCTGTGCGCATCGGGCAGCCAGAAGTGGAACGGCACGAGGCCCGCCTTGGTGCCGTAGCCTGCCAGGGCGAAAATGAAGGCGAGGCGAACGTACGCCGGGTCCAGTCGCGGAGCGATCGCGACAAGCCGGGTCCAGGCGAGGGCGTCGCTCGTCTCACCGAGCACGCCGACCGACGAAGCGTACAGGAGCAGCGTCCCCAGGAGGGCGAAGCCGATCCCGATCGAGCCCAGGATGAGGTACTTCCAGGCGGCCTCGATCGCGGTCGGCGTCCGGGCGAAGCCGACCAGCAGCGCCGAGACGATTGTGGTCGCCTCGATGCCCACCCACAGGAGCCCCAGATTGTCGAGGAGCGGGACGGCCGCGAGCCCCGTCGCGAACCAGAGGAGCAGCGCGTAGTAGCGGCCGGTGTCGTGTGGCCGAAGCCGCCCGGCAGCGCGCTCGTGGGCGAGATGGCCGGGCGAGCCGGCAAAGGCGACGGTGGCGACCACGAGGACGAGTCCCAGCACGTATGCGCCGAGCGCGTCGACCACGACCAGGCCGCCGAACGCCCGGAGTGGACCCTCGACAAACACGCGCGCGGCAAGGAGGAGCCCGGCCGCGAGGGCGGCCGCGAAGCCGAGCGCCGCGAGGCGACCGGCGTGCCGGTCGCTGGCGAACCAGGCGACGGCGCCGGCAGCCGTCGGGGCGATGACGACCAGGGCGGCGAGCAGCTCCGTCATCCGCGCAGGCTCCGCAGCTCGTCGGTCGAGGTGCTGCCCAGGACGTCGAGCATCCGACGCGCGTAGACCCAGGCGACGACGACGGCGATCAGCACGTCGAACAGGACCCCGAGCTCGACGACGAAGGGCATCCCGTAGGTCAGCGCGAATGCCGTGAGCGCGATCCCGTTATCGAAGACGAGGAGGCCGACGACGAGTGAGAGCGCCTTGCGGCGGGTCATGATGATGAGCAGGCCGGTCAGCACCGTGGCAATCGCCGCCGCCAGGCCTCGGCCCGCAGCCACGGTCGCCCCGAGAAATGCCCCGTCCGCGGCCGCACTCGCGACAAACACGATGGCGACCGCGGCGACGAGCGAGGCGCGCGGGCCCAGCAGCGGATGCCGCTCCTGCCGGACGGGGGAGCGACGGAGGATCGAGCCGAGCACGAACGGCACGACCACGCCCTTGGCCACGACCGCCAGCAGGCCGCCCATCACGAGGTGGCCGGCGCCGGTCGCCAGCCCCACCCCGATCGCAGCGACGCCCGTGAGGACCGACTGGAGAGCAACGAGCCAGATCGCACGACCGATCGAGCGCGTCGCGGCCAGGCCGACGCCGAGGACGACGATCGCCGCCGCGCACGCGTCGACGAGCTGCCCGGCGGCCCGCGGGTCGATCGTCATGCCGGCAGCCAGAGGCGAGCCGCGAGGCCCACCGCCGCGACGATCGAGGCCGTCGCGAGGAGACCCGGCAGGGCGAGGATGCGGAGCTTGGCCAGGCTCGCGTCGAGCACGCCGAGGATGGCGGCCGCCCCGATCAGCTTCGCCAGGGCAGCAGCGATCGCGACCAGGAGCGACAGCGGCGTCAGGTCGAGGGCGATGCCGGCCGGCAGGAAGGCCGCCGCGAACAGGCCCGCAACGAGGACGAGCTTGAGCTCGGCGGCGTACATGAGGATCGCGAGCCGGGGACCGGACGCCTCGAGCACCATCCCCTCGTGGATCATGGTGAGCTCCAGGTGGGTATCGGGATTGTCGACCGGCTCATGACCGGTCTCAGCGACCGCGACGATCGCGAACGCGCCGGCGGCCAGCAGGAGGGGCGGCGTGTACCAGGCGCTCCCCGAGGCGATGCCCAGCGCGGCGATCTGACCGAGATCGGTCGACCCGGCCGCCAGGGCTGCTCCGGCGAGCGCGAGCAGGAGCGCCGGCTCGACCAGGGTCGCGATCGCGACCTCGCGGCTGCTGCCCATGCCGCCGAAGGCGCTGCCCGCGTCGAGCGCCGACAGGGCGAGGACGAAGCGGCCCAGGGCCATGAGCCCGACGACGACCAGGAGGTCGCCCCAGCCGTCCAGCGGCGGCCGGGCGCCAACGATCGGCACGAGAAGCGTTGCGACGACCACGGCGGCCAGGACGATCGCCGGGGCCGCCCCGGTGAGCCGGCTCGCCGCGTCGCTCTCGACCGGCTGCTTCGCCCACCACTTCGCGAGGTCGCGGTACGGCTGCAGCAGCGGCGGTCCCTGTCGGTACTGGAGGCGGGCCTTGACCCGCTTGGTGACCCCCAGCAGGAGCGGTGCCACGGCCAGCGTGAGCGCGAGCTGGACCAGGCCCACGACGAGCGCCCCGAACACGGCCGGCTCGAGCATCAGCGGGCGACCAGGAGCAGCACGACGAGCGCGACGACCGCGTAGGCGAGGTACGCCTGCAGGCTGCCCGACTGGATCCGCCGGACGAGCTGCGCGGCCGCGACAGAGGCCCGGAGGAGCGGCCCGTAGAGGCGCTCGTCGATCACGTGGCTGACCTCGCCCCGGTAGCGGACCGCCCGAGGGAAGGGCGTCCCGGGATGGAGCTCGACCGCGATCTCGCGTTCGGGCCGCAGCACAGGCCCGTAGTAGAGCCGGATGAGCTTGGCGTAGCTCGTCGCCGTGTACTCGAACGCCGCCTCCGGCACATTGCCGCACGTCCAGGTTGGCGCCCGGCGCGCCGCCCGGCGCCGCGTGCCAACGATCCACACCCCTCCCGCCACGGCGAGGAGCACGGCAGCGAGCGGGCCCGCCGCATAGAGCGCGTCGAGGCCGACCACGGGTTCGGACATCGCCGCGGTCGCGCCGGTTCCGCCGAGCATCCCGCGCGAGATCCCGCCGATGACACCCGAGACCGGCCCGGCCGCGACCCCGACGCCGATGCAGGCGGCTGCCAGGCCCGCCATGGCGACGCCCATCGACGCGGCCGCCTCGCGTGCCTCGGTCGCGCGCGGGCCGCGCGGCAGGCCGAGGAAGCTCATCCCGGTCGCCTTGACGAAGCAGGCCACCGCGAGCGCCGTCGTCAGCCCGAGCCCGGCGACCGCGAGGAGGGCCCCCGATCGCGCGACGAGCGACAGCCCCGCCTCGCTGCCGGCGCCGATCAGCCCCTGGAACGTCAGCCACTCGCTGGCGAAACCATTGAGCGGCGGTAGGCCGCTGATCGCCGCCGCCCCGATCCCGAAGGCGAGCGCGGTGACGGGCATCGCTCGCGCGAGCCCGCCCAGGGCGTTGAGGTCCCGCGACCCGACCGCGGACTGGATCGAGCCCGCGGCGAGGAACAGGACTGACTTGAAGAGCGCGTGGTTGAGGGTGTGGAAGAGCGCTGCGGTGAGGGCGAGGGCAGCGAGCGCGGTCGCGCCGTCGGCGCTGGCCAGCAGGGCGACCCCGACGCCCACGAGGATGATCCCGATGTTCTCGATGCTGTGGAAGGCAAGGAGGCGCTTGAGGTCGTGCTCCATGAGCGCATAGAGCACGCCGAGCACCGCGGAGGCCACCCCGATCCCGAGGACCAGCAGGCCCCACCACTCAGGTCCCGGACCGAGGATCTCGAGGCCGAAACGCACGATGCCGTAGATGCCGGCCTTGATCATCACGCCCGACATCAGCGCGGACACGTGGGACGGCGCCACCGGGTGGGCGCGGGGCAGCCAGACGTGGAGCGGGATCGCGCCCGCCTTCGTCGCGAAGCCGACGAGGACGAGCGCGAAGACGACGTCGCGAACGTCCGGCGGCAGGCTGGCGGCCGCCCGCCCGAAGGCGCCGAAGCTGGTCGAGCCGGCGGCCGAGGCGAGGATCGCGAAGGCGATGATGAGGGCCGCCGTCGCGAGGTGGGTCAGGACGAGGTAGAGGTAGCCGGCCCGCGCCACCTCGGCGCTCGGACGCCGGCCGACGACGAGCAGCGCCGAGCTCAGCGCCATGAGTTCCCACGCGAGCAGGAACGCGAACGCGTCGTTGGACCCGAACACCAGCGCGAGGCTCGCGAGGAAGATCGGGTAGGCGACCGCAGTGCGATCGACTCCCGGCGAACCGTGGGCCGTGTAGCCGATGCCGTAGACGGAGCTGGCGGCGCCGGCGGCGCCGAGTGCGATCAGGAAGAGTGCGGACAGCGAGTCGAACCGCACGTCGATGAGCGCGAACCCGAGAACCGAACCGAAGCGGGCGGTGACGGGCTCACCTGTGACCAGCACGGCCACGCCGAGCGCGAAGATGACGAGGCAGGCGAGCGCCGACAGGGCGAGCGACAGCCCGTGAAGCGTGATGCGCGTCCGCGGTGCCAGGGCCGTCAGGGCGGCCAGGCCGATGAGGGCGACGATCGACGGCAGGAGCCCGCCAGAGGCGAAGTCCGCGAGCGCGGGCGCGTTCGGCATGTCTTGGCGGACCCCGTGGCTCAGCGCGCCGCGAGGATCGTCGGGCGGCCCGGGCAGCCGCCGGACTCGCGCAGGCCCGACCCCGACCCGCTTCCCGACCGTTGCGTGGTTGACGCCGACCTCACCTTGCGCGGCCCCTGGCCGCGGTCGTCGTCCGCGGCGTCGCTCGCCGGATCGGCCTCGCGTCCGGCGTGGCGGACTCCTCGGCCGATGTCGGCGCCTCGGACCGGCTCGCGGCCTTGATGCGGCGGAGCGACCAGTCGATGTCTTCGCGGACTCCCTCGGGCGCGCGCTTCCGCCCTGCCCGCAGGGCGAGGGTCGCCGATTCCGCGTGTCCGTCGAGACCCGCTCGGTCGATGACCCGCACCGCGAACCGGGCAAGAGATCGGA
>JAKAMV010000181.1 GCA_021812735.1 Chloroflexota bacterium
CCGATAGACTCCCCGGGTGAAGAAGATCGGGTTCCTCTCGTTCGGGCACTGGTCCGCCTCGCCGTACTCGCAGGTGCGGTCCGCGTCCGACGCCCTGGTCCAGTCGATCGAGCTCGCCGAGGCGGTCGAGGACTTGGGCGCCGACGGCGCCTACTTCCGCGTCCACCACTTCGCGCAGCAGCTGGCGTCGCCGTTCCCGCTGCTCGCGGCGATCGGGGCGCGCACCAGGCGGATCGAGATCGGGACGGCGGTGATCGACATGCGCTACGAGAACCCGCTGTACATGATCGAGGACGCGGGCGCCGCCGACCTGATCGCCGGCGGACGGCTCCAGCTCGGCATCAGCCGCGGCTCGCCCGAGCAGGTCGTCGACGGGTTCCGCTATTTCGGCTACGAGCCGGGGGAGGGGAGGACCGACGCGGACATGGCGCGCGACCACGCCGCCGTCTTGCTGCAGGCCCTCTCCGGGGCGGGGTTCGCGAAGCCCAGCCCCTCTCCGATGTTCCCGAACCCGCCCGGGCTGCTCCGACCGGAGCCGCACTCGCCCGGCCTTCGCGACCGGATCTGGTGGGGTGCCGGCACGCGCGCCACCGCCGAGTGGACGGCCACTCAGGGGATGAACCTGATGTCGTCCACCCTGCTGACCGAGGATGCCGGCGTGCCGTTCCACGAGCTCCAGGCCGAGCAGATCCGCCGGTTCCGCGAGGCGTGGACGGCGGCGGGACACCAGCGCGAGCCGCGCGTGTCCGTGAGCCGCAGCATCTTCGCGCTCGTCGATGACCGGGACCGCGCCTACTTCGGCCGGGGCGGCGACGAGACGGACAAGGTGGGCTACATCGACGCGCAGACCAAGGCGATCTTCGGCCGCTCCTACGCCGCGGAGCCCGACGTGCTCGTGAGCCAGCTGGCCGGCGACACCGCGATCCAGGCCGCCGACACCCTGCTGCTCACCGTCCCAAACCAGCTCGGGATCGAGTACAACGCCCACGCGATCGAGAGCATCCTCAAGTACGTCGCCCCGGGGCTCGGCTGGCGGTAAGGGGGATCCGCACGCGGCTTCGCGTCACGTACGCTTGGGGACACGCAGCAGGAGCGTTCCCATGGGCGATTCACCGTTGCCGCCCGACATGCGTCGGCCCGTCGCACGACCTTCGTCGCAGCTCGATGTGATCCCGGGTCAGCAGACGCCGGGTGTCCGTCGCCGCCAGGCATTCGCGGGCGAGGACCGCTGGGTCGGGTATGTGGAGACCGAACCGGGCGCGTGGAGCGGATGGCACCACCACGGGGAGACCGACACCTACATGTTCGTGCTCGCCGGCGGCCTGGAGTTCGAGTTCGGGCCGGCACGGGAGCGGATCCTCGTGGGGCGAGGCGACTTCGCGCTCATGCCGGCTGGCGTCGTTCACCGCGAGCGCACGACGCCCGGCGAGCCCGGCGAGATCGTGGTCGTGCGCCTCGGCCCGGGGCCGGCCGTCGTGAACGTCGACGAGCCGCACGAGGCGGACTGATCGAGCTCGGCCCAGCGGGGCCAGACCTTGCCGGGCAGCTGGTCGTCGAACACTGCTCCTGATTCGCCCTCCCACTTGCCAACGACCGAGTACGATATATAGTCCAGCCGTGATGCACGGGATATGCTATGGCGAACCTCACGATCACACTCGATCCTGACCTGCTCCGGCGCGCCCGCAGCAAGGCGACCGCGGACGGGACGTCGCTCAGCGCGGTGGTGGGGGGGCTCCTCGCGGACTACGTCGGGCCCAGCCGGGCGGCCGTGGCGCTCGCGGAGCTCCTCGAGTTGGCCGCCGCCTCGGACGCGTCGAGCGGCCCCGAGGGCCGGACCTGGACGAGGGACGAGCTGTATGACCGACCGCGCCTTCGTTGATTCGAATGTCTGGGTCTACCTCGTCGATGCCGCGGACCCGGCCAAGCGGGCGAGGGCCGCCGCGGTCCTGGCTCCGACCAACAACGTGCAGGTCGTCGTCTCGGCGCAGGTCATGGGCGAGTTCTACGTCACCGCCGTTCGCAAGCTGGCGCGCCCGCTCGCGTCCAGCCGAGCGGCCGCCATCGTGGAGAGGATGCGCGAGCTGCCGACCGTGGCCATCGACGGGGCCCTCGTGGCGGCGGCCATCGACGGTGCGGGCGCGTGGAGCGTCAGCTACTGGGACGCGCTCATCCTCGTCTCCGCGGCCGCCGCAGGATGCGCTGTCGTCCTGTCGGAGGATCTCGCCGAGGGCAGGCTGTACGGCACCGTTCGGGTGGAGAACCCGTTCGCGCCGCGACGCCGCTTCTCGGAGCCAGCAGCACCCTACGAGCCTGGCGGATCGACGTGGGACGAGCCGGCGATGCGATTGGCGCTCAGCGCCTACGAGGAGGCCTGCCGCGCTGCGGGAATGACGCCCAACGCGGTCCACTCCTACTGGGACTACGCACGCCGGTTTCTGGACTGGCGGACCGGCGAGTACCACCCCCGCGGCACGCCGGGAGCGTCGCCGCCGGTGCCCGCCGGGGCCGTCACCGCAGCGGAACTCGACGGCCAGGTCTTCGTATACCGCGACGCCGTGGGCGCAGCTGGCCTCAGCCCGGCGACCGTCGCCACGTACACCCGCCATGCGGACTTCTTCGTGCGCTGGCTCAAAGGGACGTTCCGCCCCGGCGCGCGGCTGGGCAGTGTGCGCTCGCCGAGCCGGGCTGTGGGCCTTCGGTTCGGCGGCAGGACGCTCGAAGACGAAACATAACTTGCCTTATCGGCAGTAGTGAGCGGGGCTGACCGGACTCGTCCCGCGCAGGTGCGGCGGTGCGTCGCGCGCGTCGGCGCGACGTTCAGGCGGTCGGCCCGCGGCCCTGGGCACGGAGGTCGGCCGCGACGTCGCGGAGGCACTGCGGGCACAGGCAGTCCGCGAATGGCCCGACGCCCTCCGGGAGCGGCATCGGGAGCCGGAACTCGGCCATGGAGCACCAGCAGGAGCCCTCGTCGCCGAGGTTGCGGCAGCCGAACACGGCGCCGCAGCGCTCGCAGCGCGTCTGCCGCGTGGCCAGGGCGGGGTCCCAGGCCGATGTGGTCTCGCTCATGCTCGCGCCTCACGTCCTGCCGCTCCCGGACAGTGTAGGTGCAACACGAGGGCCGCCTGCGCGTCGAGTTCTCGGAGGGACCGTGATGCGCAAGATCACGCTCGACGACTACTACCTGACCGAACAGGACGAGATGACGGTCCGGCTGAGGATGGGGCCACTCGGAGGGCGCACAGCCGGCCGTCGGCCTGGAAGCCAGCCGCGACCGCTCCCGGCGCGACGCTCGCCGTCGGCTCCACCTGATCGGCCGCACGGCCAGGCTGGTGCTCGCCTTCTGACCCGGGTGTGTGCTCGGCGAGACGGCCCAGCCGGGACGCCCGAAGGAGCCTCGCCTGGGTGGCCGGTTCCCCCTGCCGCGGCCTCCGGGTCTCCTACGCGGCGGCGCGGCATGCCAGGCCGACGTACAGCGCGATGTCGGCGCCCACGTGCACGCCGATCGGGATCCACAGCGAGCCGAGCCTGGCTCTCACCGCGCCGCCCGCGATCCCGATGGCGCTCATGAGCGCGACATGCACGGGCAGGAGCGCCAGGACCTCGGGGCCGGCGTGGACGACCCCGAACGCGAGGCCCTGCAGGGCGATCGCCGGGGCTAGCGGCATCGAGCGCGCCAGCCAGGCCTGCATGGCGCCCCGGTAGCTGACCTCCTCGAGCACCCCGTTGGCGACGCCGAAGACGACTGCGGGCACGAGCGCGGCGACGGGGCGCGGGAATACGAGCTCGCCGAAGAACGGCTGCGCGAGCCACGGGCCGATCCACAGGCCTCCCGCGGCGACGACCAGGACGGCGGCGGCCGCGGCGAGCGCCTCGACGCCCGACGGGCGGCGAAGACCGAGCTCCGCCAGACTGGACCGGTGTACCCGCGCCAGCACGGCCACCGCGAGCAGGCCGACCGCCGCCACCGCCAGCCGCCGGGCCACGATGGCCGACATCGGATCCACGCAACCCGTCTCGCCCAGCGGCGAGTCGGCACCGACAAGCGACGGCCACGGAAGCACGAGCCCGACCGGGAGGACGGCCGCCCACGCGAGCGCTGCCGGCCGGCCGGCAGACCGCAGCAGCAACCAGCCCGCGAACAGGACGATCGCCGCGGCGGGACGTGTCGCGGGAAGGAGCGCGGCTGCCAGCAGAACCGCCGGCCCCGCGCCCAGGAGCAGCCGCTCGCCCATCCGCCACACCTCGTCGTCCCCGTCGGCATGGGAGACGTGTCCGGCGCCGCCCTGTGGCGCGGCGTCCTGCCGGGTCCTCCCCTACCGGCTGGCCGCGACCTCCAGCGGCCACGCGATTCCGTCGGCGGCGGTCGGCAGCCCGTCATCGTCGGTCTCGAGCAGCAGTGAGGGCCCCCCGTCGGCAGCGAGCAGGCGCCAGCGTCGATCGCCGGTGCGGGCCACGTGCCACGTGGCGGGTCGCGGACGGAGGTCGACCCCGACCTCCACGGCTGGGACGTTGACCCCCTCCCCCACCCCGATCCCCGCGGCGGGTCCGAGGACGGCAACCGCGGCGGTCACGGGCGACGCGCCGGCGAGCAGCGCGTGGGTGTGGGACCACGGCAGCGCGATGTGGTCGATCCCCGACGTTCGCACGACGTTGCCGTGGAGCTGCGTGGGGACGCCGTCGGGGTGGAGGGTCAGGAGCCCCGCCCCCGTCGCGAGCTCGAGTCTGGCGAGCCGGCCGTCGGGCGCCGTCTCGACGAGGAGGGACGCCTCCATGCGGCCGTCCCCGTGCGTGGTGAGCGAGCGCCAACGGCGTCCTCTGGCTCCCTCGGCGACGCTCCACACCAGATGCCGCCCGCCAGGCAGGCTCGCGGTGCCCCCTCGACGGACACGGCCGTCAGGCCCGCTCACCCGGCGGCCCTCCCGTCGGCGAGTGTCTCGGCCCAGCGCCGCGCGACCGCCCGGAGCTCGCCGGCCAGGCTCGGCGCCATTCGCCCCACCACCCGCACGTCGCGCTCGCCGTACTCGACCTCCACCGTGCCCCGCTCGCGCACCCGCGCGAGGAGTTCGCCGGCCGCGTACGGGACGGCCAGGTCGACGTCCTCCCACAGGGAGGCGAGCAGCGCCGCGATCTCGCCGCGCAGCGTCTCCAGGCCGAAGCCGGTGGTGGCCGACACGAGCACGCTGCCGGACACCGCGGGCGCCGGGCGCGACCCGTCGCTGCCCGGGTACAGGAGGTCCGCCTTGTTGAATGCGGTCAGGCGCGGCTTGTCGCCGGCACCCAGCTCGTCGAGGACCGCCTGGACCGTGGCGCGGTGCTCCGGCGCGTGGGCGTCGGACGCGTCCACCACCTCGACCAGGACGTCCGCGCGGGTGACCTCCTCGAGCGTCGCCCTGAAGGCGTCGACGAGCTGGTGCGGCAGCTTGTGGATGAACCCGACGGTGTCGGTGACGATCACCACCTGCCCGTCGCCCAGCTTGACCTGGCGCGAGGTCGGGTCGAGCGTCGCGAACAGCTTGTCCTCCGCCCGGGCGACCTCCGTGCCCACGAGGGCGTTGAGCAGCGTCGACTTGCCCGCGTTGGTGTAGCCGACGATGGCGACGGTCGGGTACAGGCGGCGGTCGCGTCCGCGGGCGGCCGTCTGGCGCTGGCGGCGGACGTCGTCGACCCGCTCCTTCATCTTCTTGATCCGCTCCCGGATGAGGCGCCGGTCCGTCTCGAGCTGGGACTCGCCGGGGCCGCGGGTGCCGATGCCGCCACCCGTGCGCGACAGGTGCGTCCAGAGGCGCGTGAGGCGCGGCAGCTGGTACTCGAGCTGCGCGAGCTCCACCTGGAGGCGACCCTCGTGCGTCTGCGCGTGCAGCGCGAAGATGTCGAGGATCAGGCGGCTGCGGTCGATGACCTTGGTGTTGAGCAGGCTCTCGAGGCTCTTCTGCTGGACGGGGCTGAGCTCGTCGTCGGCCACGAGGATGTCGAAGCCCGTCTCGCTCTTCGCCTGGAGGAGCTCCTCGGCCTTGCCCTTGCCCACGTACCAGTTGGGGTCGACGTGGCGCCGGTTCTGCCACTCCGCGCCCACGACGTCGGCGCCGGCGGTGGCCGCCAGCGCGGCGAGCTCGTTGAGGCTGTCCTCCGCGCTCCACCCCGGGTCGTCGCCGGTGTCGACGGCGACCAGGAACGCCTTCTCGACGGGGGGTGCGAGGTCGACCGGGTCGCGGGGGCTCATCGCGGGCAAGGATACCGGCTCGCCGTCGCCGACTGGCGCGGTGGTCCCGGGTTGGCCCCTCCAACCGGGCCGACCCACGCTCGTCTCAGCCGGGGTGGTGCCGGGCCTCCGCCGCTGATCGAGCCTGACCGCATCGTCCGGGATGCTATCCGAGCGCTGCCCCGACGAAGGCGTCCAGCCGCGAGGTCGCGGCCGCCAGGGGATCGGCCGTCGCGTCGACGACCGCCAGCGAGCGCTCGGCGCGGAACCACGTCGCCTGGCGCCTCGCGAACGCCACATTGCGCTGGGCGTCGAGGGAGATGGCCGCCTCGAGCGTGACGTCCCCGTCGAGGTACGCCCAGCTCTCCCGGTAGCCGATGGCGGTGAAGCAGGGCAGCGCGGGATCCCAGCGCTCGCGGAGGGACCGCGCCTCCTCGACGAGGCCGGCATCGAACTGCGCCCGCGCGCGGGCTGCGATGCGCCGGCGGTGCTCGACCGGCTCGACGTGGAGCTGCAGGCCCAGCAGCGGTGCCGGGTAGCCCACCGGCGCGGGCAGCGGGGCGTCGCCCTGGAGCGTGGCGATCTCGAGCGCCCGCACGACGCGCCGCGGGTTGCGCAGGTCGGTGCGGCCGGCGAGCGCGGGCGCCAGACGGGACAGGCGCGCGGCGAGCGCCTCGAGGCCGTCGCCCGCGAGGTCCGCCTCGAGGCGCGCGCGGGCCGAGGCGTCCGACGGCAGCGCGTCGGTGTCGAGCCCCGCCGACACGGCGCGCAGCCAGAAGCCGGTGCCGCCGGCCAGGATGCCCACGCCGCCCCGCCCGCCGAGCGACGCGAGCGCGGCGAGGGCGTGCGCGCGGAAGTCGGCCACCGAGTACGGCTGGTCGGGGTCGACGAGGTCGAGGCCGTGGTGGACGACGCGCCCGCGCTCCTCGGGCGTCGCCTTCGCCGTCCCGATGTCGAGCCCGCGGTACACCTGGCGCGAGTCGGCCGAGATCACCTCGGCGGGCACGCCGCGGCCGAGGAGCCGCTCCGCGAGCGCGACCGCGAGGCCCGTCTTGCCGGTGGCGGTCGCCCCGCCCAGGACGACGAGGGGCGCGAGGGGTCCCGGCCGGGTGGCGCTCAGGCGAGCCTCCCGCGCAGGGCATAGGGCCCCGCGTGCTCGACGACGACCCTGACCAGCGTCCCGAGCCGCGCCGGCTCCCCGGCGAGGTGGACGAGCTTGTTCTCGCGCGACCGGCCGACCAGGTGGGCCAGGCCGTTCGGCAGGCCCCGGAAGGCGTCCCGGGCGCCGGAGGTCCCGGCGGCCTCGTCCTCGTCGTCGGGGTGGTCGTGCGCGCGCGGCGGCACGACGGCGTCCACCAGCACCTCGATCGTGCGCCCCAGCCAGGCTCGGTTGCGCTCGAGGCCGATCGCCTCCTGGACGGCGAGGAGCTCCACGAGCCGGCGGCGCTTCTCCGCGCCCGGGACGTCGTCGGCGAGGCGCGTGGCGGGGGTGCCCGGCCGCTCGCTGTACGCGGCCGCGAAGACTTGGTCGAAGCGGACGGCGCGGAGCAGCTCCAGCGTGGCGTCGAACTCGGCCCGGGTCTCGCCGCAGAACCCGACGATGACGTCCGTCGAGAGCGCGATCCCGGGCACGGCCTCGCGGATGCGGTCCAGGCGCTCCCGGTAGTGCGCGATCGTGTACTGGCGGCCCATGCGGCGGAGCATCGCGTCGCTCCCCGACTGGACGGGCAGGTGGAGCGCCTCGCACACCGACGGGCAGTCGCGCATGGCAGCGACCAGGCGGTCGGAGAGGTCCCAGGGGTGCGAGGTCACGAAGCGCAGGCGCGGGAGCGCGGGCGCGCCGTCGCCGGCCCGGATGGCGTCGATGGCGCGGACCAGCTCCGCTAGGTCCGGGCGCGCCTCGCGGTCCTGGCGGCGGCCGACCGTGCGCTCGGTGCGGATGTGCGCGAAGCGCTCCTCGGCGGGCAGGTCGTGGCCGTAGGAGTTGACGTTCTGCCCGAGCAGGGTGACCTCGCGGTAGCCGGCGGCGGCGAGCTGGCGCGCCTCGCCGACCACCTCGTCGAACGGGCGGCTGCGCTCCGGGCCGCGGCTGAACGGCACGATGCAATACGTGCACGTCTTGTCGCAGCCGTAGATGATCGGCAGCCAGGCGCTGATGGCAGACGCGCGGCTGACGGCGCCCTCGGCGATCGCGTCGGAGCGGGCCCGGACGAGGTGCGTCGCGTCGGAGACGAGGTCGACCTTCATGAGCGTCGTGGCGGCCGTGGCCGCGACTGCGCCCACCGGCGCCTGGGCGGAGGCAAGCCCCAGGCGGTCGATCAGCTCCGGCTCCTCGTCGGGCCGCAGGAACAGGTCCACCGCCGGGTAGCGGCGCGCGAGGCCGGCACGGTTCGACTCGCGCACGCTGCACCCCGTCAGGACCACGCGCAGCCCCGGGTTCGCCGCCTTGAGCCGGCGCAGCTGCCCCTGCCGGCCGATGACCTTCGCCTCTGCCGCCTCGCGGATCGCGCACGTGTTGATGACCACGAGGTCGGCCGCCTCCATGGACGGGGCCTCGGCACAGCCCGCGGCCAGCAGGCGCCCGGCCATCTCCTCGGAATCGCTGCGGTTCATCTGGCAGCCGAGCGTCCACACGTAGAACGAGGGCAGCGCCCTGGGCTCCGGGCGGAACTCGGTCAGGCGGGCGTCCTCGGGATCAAGAGGCGGGCGCGGGCCGGATGGTCCCGCAACCGGCGGGGTGAACTCGAGGACGGGGAGCGGCCGGGGTGTCATGACGGCTGCATGGTAGCGAGTCCAGGCGGGCCAGCGGCGCGGAGAGCGGGTGGGGCCCGGTCGATGGCCGGTTCAGGCGCTCGGCAGCGGCCCCAGCGCCGCCATCACGCCCGCGACGAGCCAGCCGGGCATCACGAGCTCGGCGTGGGTCTGCGCGTAGGGCCCGTGGTCGCCGTGGTAGTCCGAGCCGCCGGTCTCGACGAGGCCGAGACGGCGCGCGGCCGCCGACATCGCTGTCCGCGTGGGCTCGTCGAAGGAGCGGTGGTGGGTCTCCAGGGCCGCGAGGCCCGCTCCCATGAGCTCCCGGACCAGGGGCTCCCGGGCGGGAGCCTCGGGGAAGTGCGCCAGCGAGGGCAGGCCGCCCGCCGACCGGATGGCGTGGATGGCGTCGACAGGACCCAGTCCGCCGCGCGGCACGTAGCCCGGGCAGCCGTGCCCGATCAGCCGCGAGAACGCGTCCTGCACGTCGGTCGCGCGGCCTGCGGCGACCAGCGCCCGCGCGACGGTGGGTCGGCCAAGGGCGTCGTCGGTCGAGAGGTCAAGCGCGGCCAGTTGGGCGTCGATCGCGAGGCCCAGCTCGCGCAGCCGGTCCACCATCGCGTGGAAGCGGGTCCGCCGCGCGTCGCGCTGGCCGGCGAGCGCCGCCTCGAAGGCCTCGTCGGCCGGGTCGACGCCGATGCCGAGGATGTGGAGCTCGCCCTCGGGCAGGTCGGCCGCGAAGCCGCCGGCGACGGAGTTGATCTCGACCGCGGGGATGAGCTGGAGGCCCGCGGGCAGCGGGGCGGCGTCGCGTGCCATCAGCTCCCGGTAGCCGGCGAGGTTGTCGTGGTCGGCGACGCCGAGGATCCGCACGCCGGCGGCCCAGGCCTGGCGCACGAGCTCGGCGGGCTCGAGGACGCCGTCCGACCGGGTCGTGTGGGTGTGGAAGTCGGCGACGGCGACGCCCGCTTCAGTGGGCGGCGTGCCGGGGCGCGCGTGCCGGACCGCCACGGGCTAGAGCTCGACGAGACGCTGGACGCGCTCGATCTGGACGGCCTGCCCGGTGGCGGGGTCGATGTCGATCTGGCAGGCGTTGAACACCACGGGGCCGTCCCCCACCTCGAACCGCGTCGGCAGGGCGTTGATGAACCGCGGCAGGACGGTGGCCGGGTCGAAGCCGATGACGCTCCACAGCGGGCCGGTCATGCCGAGGTCCGACTGGTACGCGGTTCCCCGCGGCAGGATGCGCTCGTCCCCGGTCACGACGTGCGTGTGGGTGCCGACCACCGCTGACACGCGGCCGTCGAGATACAGCCCGAGCGCGTTCTTCTCGGAGGTGATCTCGCAGTGGAAGTCCACCAGGCGGATCGGCGGCAGCGGGTCCGCGGCCTCGTCGAGCAGGCGGTCAGCGTCGGTGAAGGGGTTGTCGATGGGCTGCATGTACGTGCGGCCCTGGAGGTTGACCACCACCAGCTCGTTCCCGTCGAGCGCGGTGTAGGCGCCCCAGCCGCGACCGGGCACGTCGTGGGTGCCGTAGTTGAGGGGGCGCAGGATCCGGTCGCTCTGGTCGAGCACCGGGTAGATCTCGCGCTTGTCCCAGATGTGGTTGCCGCTGGTGATGACGTCCACGCCGGCGTGGAGCAGGGCGTCGGCCGTCGACGCCGTGAGGCCCATGCCGCCGGCCAGGTTCTCGCCGTTGGCGGTGACGAAGTCGATGCCGCGCTCGTCGCGCAGCGCGCGCAGCAGCTGCTCGACGGCCTGGCGCCCGGGCTTGCCGATGACGTCGCCGATCATCAGCACGCGGCAGGCACCGGCCGGACGGGGCGCGTTGCCGTTGGGCGGGCTGCCGAGCCCGGCTCGCTCGCTGCGGGCCGCCATGGTCGAACGCTGCTCCTGTACGATCGATGTGAGGGCGCCAGTCTACCGGTTCGGCTGGCGGGTCCTGCACCGGAGGCCTTGGATTGGGCACCGCTCGCCATCTCGGAGCGAGGCCGACGAGCGTCGGCTGGGTGACGACGATCGACGACGTGGCCGACACGAGCCACCTCACGGCCAGGTCGCTCCGGAGGTCCCTCACCGCGATCGGTGTGGCCGTCGGGCTCGCCGGCGCGGTCATGACGCTTCAGGGCGATCTCGGCCTGGGCGTCGAGTTCCTGCTGTTCGGCCTCGTCGTCTTCGTGCTGCTCTTCTTCCGCCCGCTCGAGCGGGTCGTCATCGGCCGCGGTGTCGCCTACCTCGTCGGACGGTCGTGCGAGGTCGAGGCGGGCGCGGACGGGCTGGCCTTCCGCCAGGCGAGTGCCATGGGCACCCTGGAGTGGAGCGCGTTGACCGGTGTCGTCGAGGACGCGCGAACGCTGGCGCTCACGTCCGGGCGGCGCACACGCTTCGCGATCCCCAAGCGCGCGTTCGACTCGCAGGACGGCGCCGCGGCCTTCGCGCAGATCCTGCGCGAGAGGATCGCCGAGGCGAACGCGACCCCGCGACGCTAGTCCGCGGCCGCTGCGCGCGCTCCGCCCTCCCCTACTTCGCGTACTCCGTGGCGCGCGTCTCGCGGATCACCGTGACCTTGATCTGGCCCGGGTACGTGAGGCTGTCCTCGATCTTCTTGACGATGTCGCGGGCGAGGCGGCCGGCGGACAGGTCGTCGATCTCGTCGGGGCGGACGAGGATTCGGACCTCGCGGCCCGCCTGGACCGCGAACGAGCGCTCGACGCCCTCGAAGCTCTCGGCGATCGCCTGGAGGTCCTCGAGGCGCTTGACGTACGTCTCCATCGTCTCGCCCCGGGCGCCAGGCCGGGATGCGCTGATCGCGTCGGCGACCTGGACGATGGGCGCCTCGATGCAGGCGTACTCCACCTCCTGGTGGTGGGCCGCGATGGCGTTGACCACCTTGAACGGCAGGTTGTGCCGCTGGGCGATGTTGGCGCCGATGCCGGCATGCGGCCCCTCGACCTCGTGGTCCACGGCCTTGCCGATGTCGTGCAGCAGGCCGCCGATCTTGGCCGCCTGGACGTCGGCGCCCAGCTCGGCGGCGATGAGCGCGGCCAGATGGCTCGTCTCCACGACGTGGTTCAGCACGTTCTGGCCGTACGAGGTGCGGTACTTGAGCCGGCCGATGAGCTTCACCAGCTCGGGCGGGAGGCCGGGGACGCTGGCGTCGTAGACGGCCTGTTCTCCTGCCTGGCGGATGACGAGGTCGACCTCGGCGCGGGCCTTGTTGACCACCTCCTCGATGCGCCCGGGGTGGATCCGGCCGTCGGCGATGAGCTTGGTCAGCGCCAGGCGGGCGACCTCGCGGCGGACCGGGTCGAAGCCGGACAGGACGACGGTCTCGGGCGTGTCGTCGATGATCAGGTCGACGCCCGTGGCCTGCTCCAGGGCGCGGATGTTCCGGCCCTCGCGGCCGATGATGCGGCCCTTCATCTCGTCGCTGGGGAGGTGCACCATCGTGACGGTGTGCTCGGCGGTGTGGTCGGCGGCGACGCGCTGCATCGCGGTCACGATGACCTCGCGGGCCCGATCCTCCGCCTCGTCGCGCGCCCGGCGCTCGATGGCGCGGGCGAGCTTGACCGCGTCGTGCTCGGCCTCCTCGCGGATCGCGTCGAGGAGCATCGTCTTGGCGTCCTCGGCCGACAGGCTGGAGACCCGCTCGAGGGCCTCGATGCGCTCCTGGTTCAGCCGCCCGAGCTCGTCGCGCTGGTGCTCGACGTCGCGCTCGCGATCGCTGATCTTGCGGGCCTTCTCCTCGAGCATGTCGGCCCGCTGGTCCAGCTGCTCGTCGCGGGCGAGGAGCCGGCGCTCGAGGCCCTGGAGCTCGGCCCGCTTCGCGCGCGCCTCCTCCTCGGCCTCCCGCTGCAGCCGCAGCTTGTCGTCCTTGGCCTCGAGGATCATGTCCTTCTGCTGCGCGCGGGCCTCGGCCACGATGCGCGCCGCCTTGTCCTGCGCGGACTTGACCGTCTGGCTGGACCAGATTCCGCGTACGACGAACCCCACGCCGACGCCGACCACGCCAGCGATCACCGCCGTCGCGGCGATCCCAACCCATTCCATATTCGGATCCTCCCCCGCGGCCGGGTGAATGGGCCGTGGGCGTTTGACGAGTCGATCGGGCCCGGAGCGCCGACCTTTCGCGTTGGGCACGGGGCCGGGAGCCACTCGGCTCG
>JAKAMV010000182.1 GCA_021812735.1 Chloroflexota bacterium
TCGAGGCCGCGGTGCAGCGAAGCCAACACGTTCCAGTATCCCGGCCGTCCGCGGTCGATGCCGAGCGCCCACAGTCCTACGCCGGCCAGTCCCCGCCGCAGCGCGAGCTGCGCTTTCGGTGCGAGCGTCGCGGCGTCGTCGTAGTAGATCTGCGTCCACGTCGCGTCGGCCGCGTCCCAACCTGTCAGCACCACCGCCTGTTCGAGCGGGTCGAAGCCCACCGACATGCGCGTGGCGGCGTCGGGCAGGTCTTTCACGAAGATCGGCCCGCCGCCTCCGTAGGCCGCCGTCGACTGGCGGGCACTGCGCAGCGCGGGCGTGACGGTCGGCCACTGACGACCGTAGAGCGGCAGGCCCAGGATCAGCTTCTGCGCCGGCACGCCGTTCGCCGCGTAGGTGTCGAGACTCCACGTGAGGTTCTGCGTGCCGCTGGTCGTCAGCAACGGGTCGATGCTCCCCACCGGGTCGCTGCCCGCGGAACGGTATCCATAGCCCATCAGGAAGACGCGGTCGGCGCCGTTGGCGACGGCCGCCGCCGCCATCTTCGCGCCGCTCGTGCTCGAGTTCGTGGCCACGCTCACCTGCGCGGCCGGGTCGTACGCCACGACCGCATCCCGAACCGCCGCCACGAAGGTGCCGTACTCGTCGAAATACGTGCCCGACAGCCCTTCGATGTCGATGTTGAGGCCGTCTGCGCCGATCTGCTTGAGCAGCGCGATCGCGTTGGTGATGAAGGTCCCCTGGGCCTGCGGGCCGGAGAGGAACTGCGCGTTGTGGTCGGCGTTGAACGACTCGAACGTGACGATGACGCGATCGCCGACGGCGTGGGCATGCCGGATGATCGTGGCGGCGAGGTCGCTCGTCACGGCCCGGTAGCCCGCGTCGGTCGTGTTGAAGCTGCCATCGGTGCGGAACGCGACGCCGAAGAGCGCGATCGTGTCGAGCACGGCATAAGGGAGGTACGCGTCAGTGGTCGAGTCGAGTTCCCAGTAGGGGAGATAGCCGAAGACGTCGATCGTCCGTGACGCGACCTGGCCGGGCTGCAGCGGTGCGTTGGTCTGAGCGAGCACGCGCGTCGGCGGCGACGGCGGGACGCCCGGCGTGACCAGCAGCGCGAGGGCGAGGGCGCTGGCGAGAAATGGCCGGCGGGTGGACATGCGCGCGGTCTCCGGGCTGGCTCGATAACCGCTCCTCAGGGTAGCCGACGCGTCACCACTCGGCCGGCTTAGGACCGCGCGGCCCCGCCTGCCCCCACCGGCCGCCCCGCCAGCTGGGCTCGCTCGGATCGGCCGACCGCGTCTACGTCAGTCGATCGCGTAGGTGATCTCGACCTCGACCGTCACCTCGAACGACCCGGGGACGATCGGTGTCGCGGCCCCCGCGCCCATCGCTGGCGCGGCCATCGCGAACGGCGTCGGCTGAGGGGCGCTCGTCTCGGTGATCGAGATCGGCGCACCGAGCGTGACGTTCGCAGCCGCTGCCAGTGCCTGCGCGCGCGCCTTCGCATCGGCCACCGCCGCGGTCCGGGCCTGCGTGGTCGCGGCGTCCGGGTCGGCCACTGACAGCGAGACGCCCTGGACCTGGGTCGCACCCGCGGCGACCGCGTCGTCGATGAGCGAGCCGGTGTCGCTCAGGTTGCGCACCTTGACCGAGAGCGACTGCGTAGCCTCGTAGCCGACCAACTTCTGTGAGTTACCGCTGTAGTTGTAGACGGGCCCCAGCGAAACGTTCACCGTCGCCATGTCGGCGGGAGCGACGTTGTGCTGTTTGACGGCGGCGATCACGGCGTTCATACGGCTCGATGCGTCCGCCTGCGCGGCCCGCGCGCTGGACTGGCGGACGTCCACGCCCAGTACGACGGTCGCCAGGTCGGGGACGAGCGTGACCGTGCCGGTACCGTGGACAGTGATCGACGGCTGCGCGCTCGAGCTCGCGTTGACGGCGGCGAGCTGCCCACCGCCAGGAAACACCTGTTCGCGGCCCGCCAGCGCGGGCGAGGCAACGGCAGCGCCAGCGAGCACGAGGGCCGCGAGCGCGACCACAGTGGATGCGGTCAAGGATGTGCGTCGCATGTGCGTGTCCTCCCAATGAACCGGCCGGCAGCGTCGGCACACAGTGTGGGACGCCGCCGCGAGCGTGGCAGTTCCCGGGGATCGCGGTCCTGGGCCGCCTCGCTTCCCCGGTGGCAGCGGCCCGGCGCCGCTAGGGTTCATGGTGCTGGCGACTTCCGACGGCGTCAGTTGCTCCGTTGCGCCGGCGGGATCCGGCCGCGGCATACTCCCTCCATGACAGCCCACCCCTCACCTCTCCCGTCCCTCCTCTCCGAGGCCCGTGCCCTCCTGCCCGAGATCGTCGCGCTACGGCGTACGCTCCACCGCCGCCCAGAGGTCGGCCTACAGCTCCCCTTCACCCAGTCGGTCGTGGTCGCCGAGCTCGAACGGCTCGGGCTGCAGCCACACCTTGGTCGATCCGTCAGCTCCGTCACGGCCGTCGTCGCAGGCGCTCACCCTGGCCCGACGATCCTGCTGCGCGGTGACATGGACGGGCTGCCGCTGCACGAGGACACGGGGCTCGCGTTCGCGTCCGAGACCGGCGACACGATGCACGCCTGCGGGCACGATACGCACGTCGCCATGTTGCTCGGCGCCGCCCGGCTGCTGGTCGCGCGCCGCGAGCAGTTCGCCGGGAACGTGCTGCTGATGTTTCAGCCCGGCGAGGAGGGTTGGCATGGCGCGCGCTACATGCTCGAGGAGGGATTGCTCGGGGCCGCACCCAGCGCCGTCACCAGTGCCTTCGCGATCCATATCTCGACGCGTTACGCGACCGGCACGATCCATCTGCGCGCGGGAGCGATCTACGCGGCGGCCGACACGATCCGCCTGACCGTGCGCGGGCGCGGCGGGCACGCCTCGACGCCTCATCTGGCCCTCGACCCCATCCCCGTCGCCGCCGAGATCGTCCTCGCGCTCCAGTCGATGGTCACGCGGACGGTCGATGTCTTCGACCCGGCCGTCGTCACCATCGCCCATGTCATGGCGGGTACGAGGGACAACATCATCCCGGAGACGGCCCTCATCGAGGGAACGATCCGCACGGTCTCCGAGGCGACCCGTGCGGCGGTGCATGCCGGCGTGCGACGCGTGGTCGACGGTATCTGTGCGGCGCACGGTGCGAGCGCGGAGCTGGAGATCGAGCCGGGGTACGGCGTGACGGTGAACGACGCGGACTTCGCCGCCCTGGTGCGCAACGTGGCCACCGACCTGCTCGGCGCCGACTCCGTGCACGCCCTCGACGCGCCGGTCATGGGCGCGGAGGACTTTTCGTATGTGCTCCAGCGGGTGCCGGGTGCGATGTGCCATTTGGGAGCGCGGCCGCCGGAGGTGGACGAGGCGACGGCCCCGCAGAACCACTCGAACCGCGTCGTGTTCGACGAACCGGCGATGGCGGTGGGGGCGGCTCTCCACGCGGCGGTGGCGCTGCGCTACCTGGGCGGCGGGTAGAGACAGGGGCGCGTCGAGGGACCAGGAGCTGCCGTGCACGGCGCGGCCCTCGCTGCGAGGTCGTTCTTCCCGAACGCTACGCTTCCCGAACGCCAGCCGCGTGGGCTGGCACCTGTAGGGCAGCACGCGCGCATCGTGGCCCGGGGTCGCCGGTCTGGTCGCGCTGGGGAGGGAACCACGAGCGCGCTGCGGCGACGAAGGCGCTGACCGGCGCCCTCGGCCCGGTGCGGTGCTCGCTGGGGCGCAGCGTGTGTATGGCCATCGGCGCCGTCAGGGTTCACACGGCGCCGTCGCGGCCATCCACACCGCGCCGTCACGGGCGTTGACCGGCGCGGTGCACCTCTCTACACTCCGCGCATGCGCCGAACCTGCGTCCCACCTCCGCACAGGCATTGCTGCGCCTGTCCGGGCGCCGGCGCGACCTGAACCTCGTCCCCCGGGGTGCGCGCCGGCGATCGATCACCAGGCCGACGCACCTGAGGTTCTCCCATGGTTGCTCCTTCCTCGACCGCCGCACCGATTGCGGCCGCCGAACCCGCCATCGCTCCCGCGCCCCAGCCGACCTCCGCGGCTGAGAAGCCCATCAAGGAGGGCGTCACGATCGTCGTCTTCTCCGGGGACTTCGACCGCGTGCAGGCCGCGTTCAACATCGCCGTCGGTGCGGCATCCGCCGGACTCCCGGTCACCATGTTCTTCACGTTCTGGGGGCTCGACGTGATCACGCGGCCGAACGCCTCCCGCGTGGGCCGCGACCCGTTGCGCACGGCGTTCCGCTGGCTGAAGCCCGGCGGGGCGAGCCGCCTCCCGCTGACACGCTTCAACTTCCTGGGCCTCGGGCCCGTGCTCATGCGCCGGCTGATGGGCCAGTTCCAGATGCCGACCGTCGATCAGATGATCGAGCTGGCGCACTCGCTCGGCGTGCGCTTCATCGCCTGCACGATCACGATGGGCGTGATGGGCCTCACGAAGGCCGATCTGCTTCCGATCGTCGATTCGTACGCGGGAGTCGCCACATACCTCGCGGACGCCCGCGGCAGCGACGTCAACCTCTTCATCTGACATGCCCATCGGGTCCCGCACGCATGCGCTCCACGACCGCGCCGTCTCCGTACGCTCGGCGACGGCCACGTTCAGAGAAAGGCGACTTCCATGACCGCTCAACACCCCACGCCCGCCCTCCCGCGCGCCGACGTCGTCGTCGACGCCTCGGGTTTCCTCTGCCCGATGCCGATCGTCAAGCTCGCCCAGGCTGTCAAGTCGGTGGCAGTGGGCCAGATCGTCGAGGTGGTCGCGACCGACCCCGGCATCTTGGCCGATGCGCCTGCCTGGGCGCAGATGAGCCGGCACGACATCATCGGCGCGTATTCGGAGGGGGACCGCCACCACTTCTGGTTCCGCAAGCTGCACGAGTGAACGAGGCTGGTCCAGGTGGTGCCGACGCGCCGTCTGGGCTCGCCGCAGGGGGGATCTGCCGTGCGCCCGATCGAGTTACAGACGCTCTTCCGCCACAACCGGGCGTCGAACGAGCGCCTGCTCTCCGCCGCTGCGCAGGTCCCGCCCGACCGCTTGACCACCCCCGCACCAGTGAGCCACGGCAGCCTGCTCGGCACACTGGCCCATGTCTACGCGGCCGAACGGATCTGGCGGATGCGCTGCCAGGAGGGCGTGTCGCCCGCGGCGCTGCCAACCGGCGCGGATTTCGAGACGCTCGCCGCGCTGCGCGACCGCTGGGCAGCCGAGACGGCTAGCTGGGCGGCGTACCTCGCGGGGCTCGAGGAGGGCGATCTAGATCGTGCGGTCCGGTACACGAACACGACGGGGACGGTCTTCGAGACGCCGCTCTGGCAGATCATGCTGCACGTCGTGAACCACGGTACGCAGTTCCGAGGCGAGGCGGCCGTGCTGCTCACGCAGTACGGAGCGTCTCCAGGCGATCTCGACCTGATTGGCTACCTGAGGTCGGTCGAGCGGGTGTCGTCGGCTGGCTGACGGGTCGGCGACCATGCGCGGTGCCGGCGAGCCGCGCCGGCTCATCGAGGAGCCCGGCGCTCGGGAGCGTTGACCCTCCCGCCGGGCGGCGTCCTCGAGACGCTTGTGGGGGACGGGAACTACTGCGATCCGACCCCTGTGGCACCGGTGACCGTCGCCTTCGTGCCGGCCGGTGGGGACACTCGGATCGTGGCATCCGTCGGCCTCCCCAGCCGATCTGGCCGCCGTGCCGCCGCGTCTTGGCGCCCCGGGCTCCGCCGGGGATATCGAGATGCACCCCCGGGCGCCGTGGTCGCCGTGGCCACACGCGCCGAACCGCGCCGTCGCCACCGTGAGCAGCGGGAGCGGGCCGCCCCGGCCCCGGAACCCGGCGCTCTCGCGGAACCGGATCGCCGCCAGTGGCGTGGCATCCAGATTGGGGGCTTCCGCGTACGACTGGTCGAAAGGAACGGTACCGATCTCTCGCCGTGTCCCACCCGGGTTGCTGTCGCGTTCGTGCCGCTGTTGGTGTCGGCGAGCGTCGCAGCGGCGGCGCACCCCACGCTCACGGCCACCGTCCTGCCGAGCCACGGTGGGGCCTATGAGCTGATCGCGACTGCCGGCTCGAGCAGGGCGGTGGCGGAGGTTGTGGCCGTCTCAACGGCTGGTGGGGCCGCGGATGGCACGACCCTGGCGGCGACCGTCCTCGTGGCGCTCATCGGGAGTCGCAACGGCTGGTGGGGCCGCGGATGGCACGACCGGCGGCGCTGGCGGCACGAGCGGGGGCCATCGGGACCACGACCAGCGGGACCCCGGGGCTCTCCCGCCAACACCTCCGGCGACCGACGCGGGAGCGGCGACACCATGACCCGCCGCGCCACCGTGACACCCGCGGCGACGCTCGCCGCCCACATCGCCCGCGGCCCGGTCCACCCGCGGCCCGGCCCACCCGCGGTCCGGTCTACCCGCAGTCCGGTCCACCCGTGGGCAGAGGACCGAGTCTGTATGATCGCACGTGAAGTGCACAAACGGGACCCTGTTTGGGCGGTCTACCGATGGGCAGGCACGGTGCGCTTGCCCAGCACCTGCTCTTCGTTCGGCCGTAGGCTCCGCCTCGCGCTCGTCGCCGCGCCGCGCGCCGAGCCCGAGGCCGACACCGCAACGCGCCGCGTGCGTCATCCGATCCTGGGCCGAGGTGGACAGGTAGCCAACGCTGCGGGCAGGGCCGACGGTGTTGACATGACGTGCGAAATCGCGCCTGCGCGTTGCCGCCCCGGCCGCACCCTCGCGTTGCCGCCCCGGCCGCGCCCCGGCGATGCCACAGCCGCGCCGGCAGCCTCCCCGAAACCGTTCACACTCTCCCCCGGAAACCGTGTCGACGGCCAGCGATTCTGGCCATGTTTCGGCCAGCGATTCTGTCCTCCGGTTTCCTCAGCGCCGCCAAGGGTGATCGAGGCCCGGACGCCAGCGTTTGGTGGGTTCCGTAGACGGGCCAGGCTCCGGGTCGGGCACGCTGAGAGGCACGTCGGGCCGTCCCTCGCTGCGGCGCGAGAGATGGCGGGCCCGGAGTAGCGCAGGCGCTGCGGGGACCTCGACGAGCGGGTAGGGGCGGCCCTCGTGGCGCGCCCAGAGCGAGCCGTCGAGGCGTTCTTCGAGCACGATCGCGCAGCCGGCCCAGCCGCGTCCGTCGTGTCGACGGGGCAGGGCGAGCGCGCCTTCGCCCGGAGCTCACGGTGGCATCGCGGGCCACCCGGCGGGGATAGTGGAAGCAGAAGACGCTCTCGGCCGCGAGGCCCGCCGGCCAGGCCCGCCAGGCCGGCTCGGGATCGGCCGGGGGCACCGCGAAGCGGGCGTTGTGGCGCAGCAGGAAGCCAGGCAGGAAAGCGTTCGCCTCGCCGATCGTGGTGATCGTCTCGAGGCGCAGCTCGACGAGCAGACGGTCCTGGAGGGTGCCCCACAGGCGCTCCACGCGACCCTTCGCCTGTGCCGAGCCGGCCGCCAGCCAGCCGATACCGGCCTCTTCGAGGGCCCGTCCCACCTGCGTGAGCGTGCGTTTGCCGGTGAGTTGCTCGGTGAGCGTGGGCGGGCGGTCCGACTGGCGCACGAAGATCCCGTGCCGATCGCTGGAGAGGGTCTGAGGGCAGCCCATAGTCCGCGCTCGTCTCCGGCCAGCACGGTGAAGTAGCCTGCGGCATCCTCGGCATCCCGGAAGATGGCCCCAGTTACCCTGCTCGTGGCGTCGTCGATGGTCCCGACGAGCGTCGCGAAGGGCCGTTCCGCTCCGAACCAGTGATGGCGCGAGCCGTCGGTCTGCAGGAGCATCCGGGCCCGCGGCAGGCGCTCCCGGCGGCTGCGGTGGCGGGGCGGCCGATGGACGTGCGCGGCCGGCAGCCCCGCCTCGGCAAGGATCCGCCGCAACGTCCGCTCCGCCACCGCGATCCCCTCGCGCTCGGCGAGCAGCTCGGCCAGATGGGCCCGGTTGACCCCGGCATCGGTGCTCGAGGCAAGCCCCACCAGGCGCTCGCGGAGGACAGGCTCGATCCGGTTGGCGGGTGCCCGGCCGGCGTTCCCGTGGCGCAGGGCGGCCGGCCCCTCGCGCGCATAGGCCGCCAGCAAGCGGCGCACCTGGCGCGTGGAGCGGTCCAGGATGGCCGCCCCTTGCTCGAGGGACAGGGTCCCGTCGGCGAGGTGTACCAGCACCTCCTGTCGCTGCTCGGGTCGTCGGTCATGGTCGGGTCGCGCTCGTCTGTCCATGCCCGGCACAGTGACAAAGTCGCTGGCCGATTACGCGTGACAGAATCGCTGGCCGTCCACACCGCCACGACGGCTTCCCTTGACCTTCTCACGCTCGCCGCGTATGTGGCGGACCTGCGGACCCGTCCGAAGTGCACCGGGGTCTGGAAGGGCGCTCCCGACGCCCGGATCCGGGCGCTCGCCCGGGGTGCCTCGGAGCCACTCTCGCTCAACACCGTGAACGCGTACATGCGACCGCTGCGCGCCCTCTGCCTGTGGCTCCTCGATGAGGGGGTCCTGGCGGTCAACCCCTTCCGGCGCACCCACCGGCGGGCCGGCCTCAATCCGCTGCTGCCGTCCGAGGAGACGCCACCGAAGTCGGCCCCCCGCGCCGATCTCGCCGCACTCGAGCGGGGCTGCGCGGGGGAGGGGCCACTCGAGCTGCGTGATCAGGCGATCGTCTCGGTGCTGAAAACGACCGCCGCCAGAAGCTCGGCGGTGCGCCTATTGCGGATCGAGGATCTCGACCTCGCCCATGGGGTGCTCCTGTTCCGGCGGGGCAAGGGCGGCAAGACCTTGGAGGTGGCGCTCCATCCGGAGAGCGCCCGCGCCCTCGCGGCCTATCTCGAAGGCGGTCGAGCTGCGTTGCTGGGCGACGCCACCTTCGATCCTGGGTTTGTCTGCCTCTCCGCGCATCGCGGCCAGGGCCCCGCACCCCTGACCAGAAACTCGCTCTCCCTGATGCTGCGCCGCCGGTATCGGAACGGCGGGGGCACGCTCCCCACCTTCGGCGCCCACCGCATCCGCCATGCCACCGCCACCTTGCTCGTCAACCACGGCATGCCCCTCGAGGAGGTCTCCCGTTATCTCGGGCACTCCTCGGTGGAGGTCACCCGCCGCTACGCGCGGGCCACCACCGAGGCGCTCGCCCGGGCGGGGCTGGTGGAGGGATGAGGTGAGAGGTTGGAGTGGGCTCGACCGGACCAACCGGACGCGGGCCCTCGGCGCCGCTCCATCGTTGCGCGAGTGCAGCCGGCGGCGTTAAGCTTTGCTCATGAACCCGAGAGTAAAGGCCAGGCGGCGGCGTGGATACACGCGAGTCAGTGGCAAGCACCAGGTGACGATCCCGCTGGATGCGCTCGAGGAGGCGGGCATCCGCACCGGCGATCGGCTGCGGGCAGAGGTCCGTGGCCCCGGAGAGGTCGCGCTCATCCGCGACGATGACCCCGTGGCTCGCTTCGCCGGCGCACTGACCGACGTCTACCCGGCGGGCGAACTCGACGCGTTGCGACGCGAGTGGAGCTGACCGTTCTCGACGCCGGCGTGCTCATCGGCGTCCTCGACGCGACCGACGCGCACCACGCCGCAGCCGTCGACGCGGTCCGCAAGGCCCTCGGGCGGGGCGACAGGCTCCTGCTCCCGGCCTCGGCATATGCCGAGATCCTCGTGGCACCGCACCGCCGGGGTGGCGAGGCGGTCGGCACGGTGGACGCCTTCGTCGATGCGTTGCCTGCGGCCATCGAGCCGATCAGCAGGGCGATCGCGGCCCAGGCCGCCGACCTGCGCGCCCGTCACGGCGCCCGGTTGCGGTTGCCGGACGCCTTCGTCGTCGCAACCGCGCTGGTCCACAACGCAACTCGAATCGTCACCACGGACGCCGGGTGGCCCCGTCTCCCCGTCACCGTCGAACTGATCTCGGCCGAGAAGGAATAAGCCTGCGCCGCCGCGACCGGCTCATCGGCCTCGACCGGGACATCCGGCAGGTCCTGCGGCATGATCGGCTGGGCGGCTTGATCCACGAATACGAGGTCGCGGCATGACGGCCGAATAAAGGCACCCCACAGGGTCCTGGGGGCCGCCGGCAACGGCCTCCATCGACCGCGACGGCATCGACCGCGACGGCACGATCGTCCGCGCCATCGACGCAGGGAAGTACGCGGCCTCGAGCCAGGGCGACGTCGCCTCGCCCAACCGGAAGCTCCCGACCATCGCCGCGGTCGCCTCGGGATGACCATGAACGAGTGGGTGCACGAGTCGATCGAGTGCTCGGGCGCAGGACCCGAGCCCTACACGGACGCCCAGTTCGAGAGCGTCGCCCAGCTGGTCGCCGCGGCATCTCGGGCAACCGGGATCCCGATCAAGCGCAGCACCGTGGTCGTGTATGCCAACATCACCAGCGTGAGCCGGCGCAGCAACCTCTGGCCGCCGTCCATCCGCGAGGCCCGGGTCAGGCGCGTCATCAGCCGGGTGCGGAATCCGCACCGGTGCCAACCCCTTCGGCGTCCTCGGGCTCTGCCGCCAGCGCGGCCTGGGCCGCCCGGCGGGCCGTGGCGTCCCTCGCCAAACCTGCGGTGTCCGCGTTCGCGTGGCGCGGGCACAGCCGGCCCAGGCCGTCGCGCTGGCTCGGCTGGAGCGGAGAGGTCTCCGTCCGCGCCTCGGGCGGCGCGATCCCGACCTTCGCCGATCCGATGCAGCGGCGCATCCCCGGGGCGGGCTCAGGTCTTCCCCCGCATCGTGGCGTCGCCGCCCTTGCGCTGCGCGGTGACCGGGTGGGCGATGGTGTGCAGCTCGCGCGCGGCCTCTGCGAGGTGCTCGATCACCCCACCGGCCTCGGCTGGCGGCAGAGCGGTCAGGGTGGTGCGTTCACGGACCATCCGTTCCGTCAGCTCGGCCAGGCACTCCGCGCGGTCGTCCTGCGCGAGCTCCTGCTCCCTCGTCATCGTGCGTCCCCTTCCTGCGGTTCGGCCGCGTCGCGCTCGCTCCCCATCCCCTCGTCGCGCCCTTCCAGGGCGCCGTACGCCTCGAGGCGCCGCAGCTCCGCGTCCTGGGGCCGGGGTCGCGGCCCGGTGCATGGCCTCCTTGAGGGCCTCGACGTCCGCCTGGAAGAACGCCCAGGCATCGCGCGCCTTCGCCAACCGCTCGGCGAGCTGCTCCGTGCTGGTGGGCTCCGGGGTCCTGGCCATCGGGTGCGCTCCTCATCGTCCCTCCCCGCCTATCTAGCGGGCCCGACGCCATGCATCACTCAGCCCGAGCGCGACGCCAACGATGCGCGTGACGCCGACACCAGTATCTCGTCCCGCCCCACCCTGGCCGGATCGGAGCCCCCCATGATCCGTTTTCTGAAGCGAAAGTAGCACCCGCGGTTCACGCAGCCACCGGGCTCAGGGTCACCTCGAAGCCCAACGCCTCGATCTGGCGGGCGAGGTGGCGGGCGTGACGTTCCGCGTCGTGCCGGCGCGAGAACCAGTCCCCGCCGAGGTCGGCGTAGGGGACGCCGCGGTCGAGGATGTGGTAGGCGGCGACGAGGATCAAGTGTTCGACGGCGATGGTGGCCTTGGCGTGGCCCCGGCGGGGTCGTAGGCGAGCGTACTGGGCCGCGAGATAGGTGCCCTTGGAGCGGGCGGCGGCCTTGGCTGCTTCGTTCAGGTGGACCTGGAGCCACTTCGGTCCCTTGCGGGTCCGGTCGGTCTTCTGCTTGCCGACCGACTCGTGCTGACCCGGACACACGCCTGCCCACGAGGCGAGCCGGCTTGCGTCGCCGAAGCGGGTCATGTCGACGCCGATCTCGGCGATGAGCGCCTCGGCGCAGCGCCGGTCGATGCCCGGGATCGTGTCCAGGAGGGCGACCTGTGCGCGGAAGGGCTCAATCAGCCGATCGATCTCGGCCGAGAGACGCCCGATGGCCTCGTCGAGGTAGTCGAGCCTGGCGAGGATCTCGCCCACGAGCAGCGCGTGGTGGGCGCTGAAGCGCCCGGAGAGCGCTTCCCGGAGGGCCGGGATCTTCGCCCGCAGCGCGCCCCTGGCGAGCTCGGCCAGGGCCACCGGATCGCGGGTGCCCTCGACGAGGGCGGCGAGCATCGCCCGGCCCGAGACGCCGAGGATGTCGGAGGCCACCGAGGAGAGCTTGAGACCGGCATCCTGGAGCACCTTGTCGAGACGCTGGGCCTCGCGGGTGCGCTCCTCGATCTGGGACTTCCGGTAGCGGGTGAGATCGCGCAGCTCGCGGATCTCCGGTGGTGGCACGAAGCTGGGCCGCACCAGGCCATGCTCGACGAGCTGGGCGATCCAGGCCGCGTCGGCCAGGTCGGTCTTGCGCCCGGGCACGTTGCGCAGGTGGCGGGCGTTGAGGAGCCAGCAGGTCATGGCGCCCTCGAGCACGTAGTACACGGGCTTCCAGTAGACCCCCGTCGACTCCATGCCCACCACCTGAACGCCGAAGCCCGTGAGCCAGTCGCGCAGCGCCAGCAGGGCGGCGGTCGTCGTGCCGAACTCCGCGGTCTCGACCTGCGGCGCACCCCGCCCGTCCCTGACCCGCACGCAGGCGACCACCGTGTCCTTGTGGACGTCGAGCCCGGCGCAGCGCTCGATCAACGTGTCCATGAGGCAGCCCTCCGTAATCGGTCCGTGTACCGCCGGGCCACCTGGAGGGACCTCACTCGCGTGGAATCTGAAGCTCGCGGCGCAGTCAATCGTGCCCCGAGGTCCCCGCGCCCCACTATGAAACGGGCTCCGCTGGCACCAATGAGAAGCCGACGTCACCAGGCGACCCGCGCCTACTTTCATCGGTCTCGGGTGGCCGCGCCAGCGGCCCGCCACCACTATGAAGAGGGCCCTGCTGTCAAGGCACGAGGCGGTGATCGTGTGCAGGCTGAGAGTGCGCTTCTCACGTCTCTATCGGCCTCCTCGAGGGGGAGGACTCAGTTGGGTGGGAGACAGCGGCGGCCCAAGTCAGATGAGGGTCGTCAGGCGACCAGGCGATTGGTGGGGCCTGCCGCTCGGAACGGCTCCTGGCGCGTGAGCATGTGCCAGATCGCGCTGGCGAGGTCGCGGGCGAGCTCCACCCGGGCGATCTTGCTGCCCCGCTGCTTGCCGAGCCGGCGCTTGGTGTGTTCGTAGCGCTCGTG
>JAKAMV010000183.1 GCA_021812735.1 Chloroflexota bacterium
GCCGTAGAGCGCCTGGCCGCTCGCCTGCAGGCGGTCGGGGAGCAGCGCTCCCACAGTCAGGACGATTGTCACCGTCAACGAGCCGTAGGCGAGCCCGGTCAGCGCCCGGCTCGCCACGATGAGGAGTGGATCGTTGAGGAAGACCCAAGCAATGAATGCCACCGCGTAGAAGCCGCAGCCCACGACAAAGAGCCCGCGCAGTCCGATCCGCCGCACCAACCGCGCCGCCACCAGCATCGCCGGGATCTCGAAGAGCGCGGAGACCGTGGCGGAGAGCGCGATCACCGAGGGCGCGCCGCCGAGCTCGACAAGCCGCAGGGGCAGGAACGTGAAGCTCGCCAGCACGCCGAGATGCACCAGCACGACTGCCGCCAGCACACCCGGCAGACGCGGCGCAACGGCCAGGGCCACGCCGATCGACCCGAGGGCCTCGCCCCAACGCCTGGCTCCGAGGGTGGGCACCGCAGGGGGTGTCGCAACGGTGTCGCGCGCCGCGCGGTAGTCGGCCAGGCGCGCGCGTGGGGCGTCGGGGGCGCCGATGACCACGATCGCCACCAAGATGCCCGCGGCGATCGCCAACAGGTACGCGGCGCCGTAGCCAACCGCGTCATACAGCACGCCGGCGGCCAGCGTCGCCACGGCGAACGACCCGCTCTCGAGGAGCCGATACCGCCCATAGCGATCGGGCGTCGCGGCGAGCGCGTTGACGGCGATGGCGTCCGTCAGCATGGCGGCGCCAGACTGGACGACGTAGTACGCGACCACCGCGGCGGCCACAATGACGGGCGACAGCGGCGCGCCGAAGAGGAGCGCGCCGGCCCCCGAGCCGAGGGCCGCGATCTGCAGCGCTCGGCGACGCCCCAGCACCACGTCGCCGAGGTGGCCCCACGTCGGGAGCGCCACCACGTACCCGAGTGCGGTGCCGGCCATCACGAGGCCGATCGCCGGGGCCGAGAAGCCGCGCACGGCGAGGATGACCGGGATGAAGGGCTGGAGGACGCCGATCAAGACGCCCACGATCAGGTAGAGGCCGCGGAGGGCACGCACGAGGAACCATGGTAGAGGCCGCGGCCGCTTCCGAACGGCCCGCGGACCAGAGCGCCGCGGGTGACCCCGCCCAGGGCGCGGGCGCGAGCGTGGCGCATGCCCGTGCCCCTCGCGGTGGGCATGGCATACTCAGCCGGCCATGCGACTCGAACTGACGCGACGGGGGGACTACGCCGTTCGGGCGGCCGTCGCGCTGGCGGCCGCCGACGGCAACGGGCTCCTGAGCGCGCGGCGGATCGCGGCCGAGATGCAGATCCCACCCCGCTTCCTCCCGCAGGTGATGGCCGACCTGGTGCGCGCCGAGCTCGTGGTGGCCCAGACCGGTCGTTCGGGCGGCTATCGCCTCGCGCGTTCCGCCGCCGAGATCTCGCTCCTCGACGTCATCCGCGCCGCCGAACACGAGCACGGCATGCGCACCTGTATCCTGCGGGGCGGGCCGTGCAACCCCGATGGCCGCTGCGACGTGCACGACGTCTTTTCCGGGGCACGCGACGCGCTGCTGCACTCGCTCATGCAGGCGACGTTGGCGCAGGTCGCGCAGTCCCGGCGGCAGCGCCTGGAGGCCGGGGCCTCGGGCGCGCTGACAACCCTGGCGGCGAGAGTGGGCGGGTCGGGCGCGCGCAGCGACGACGTAGACCACGTCCTCGCGGAGCGGAGAGGCGCCGGCCGGTAGGCACGCATCTGGCTGCCGGCCCGCACATGCTTGTCGGCCGGCCAGCACCTACGCCGCGGGCTCGGACGCGACCGTCGCCCCGAGCAGCAGCACGAGGTCCAGGATCAGCGACCCCGCGACGACGACCGCACCGGCCGCCGTCGCCGGCGAGCTCGACCCGGCTAGCCCGATGGTCAGGATCGCCACGCCCGCGTTGAGGGCAACGATCCTGGGTGCCCCAGCGAGGCCGAGGATGCGGCGCTGCCGCGCGTGGCGTCGCGGCGAGCCACCCAGGACCGCCGGCAGCAGATGGGTCCAGGCCCCCACGATCGATTGCGCCATCCATCCCGCCGCAAGCGGCGCGCCCACGACCTCGAACGACCAGGCTTCGGGCGTCGCGCCCTCGAGCAGCACCCGGCCCGCGGCGACCCCAGCCGCGAAGGCGAACCACGCGACACCCGCTCCGAGGCTGCCAATCGCCACCCGGCGCCAGGCGAGGTCGCCGGTCCAGCGGCCCCGCACGCGCCAGGCACCGCCGACGTAAGCGACGAGCGCGATCGTCCCCACGAGCTCGGTCGCTGCCCCGGCCCGGCCGATCGGGTCGGCGCGCAGCACGTACGCCAGCCCCACCAGTGACGCCCCGAGCGCGAGCCCGCTAACCATCGCGCGCATCCGCAATCCGCGCGCGATGCGCGAACCGACCACGGTCGGATAGAGGTGGAGCAACGTTCCCGCGATCACCAGCGAGACGAAGCCGAGGAGGTTGAGCCACGCGTGTGCGGGCATCAACCACGCCCAACCGGTGGCGACGGGCCCGAAGCCCGCCACCTCCAGGGTTGCGATCGACGCCCCGCAGGCGACGTCGGCGAAGGCGGCCGCGTATGCGGCAAGCACCCAGGAGTGCCGGCTGCCGAGCGCGTGCCGCAGCGGCAGAAACGCCACGCACGCCAAGAGCCCGATCCCGCTCACGAAGGCCACGCCGCCGGCAGCGGCCACCGGCGGCAGATGAGCGGCCATCCCTGCGCTGACCGCGAAGGCCCCGGTTCCGAGGAGGACCTGGACGGCGGCGCGCACCTCCCAGCGCGCGGGTCGCCCCGCGAGCAACGACGCTGTGAAGAACGGCAGCGCCGCTCCGATCGCCTGCGCGGCCGCCCCCGCCAGCGCGAGGTGAAGAGGCAGCCACGTGCCGAGGCGGTCATTCGGGGGCAGGGCGGCGGATGCGATCGCCAACAGCAGGAAGCCGCCAGCCGCCCAGAGCCCAGCGGCCGTGACGCGTCGATCGGCCGTCCGTTCGCCCGCCCGCATCAGCGCCGCACGCGGTGCCGCGCCCGACGCTGGAACGGCGCGTTCGGCCGGCAGCCGGCCACGGTCACCTGGGGCGTGCAGGCCCGGGTCGTCCGACAGGAGGATGCCGTTTGGCACTTGTGGTGGGCCACATCGGAAAGTCTACTTCCAGACTAATAATCACTAAGTAAGTCAGTTATGATTAGCACCGCTCACGGGGCCATGGTCCACTCGTGGCGCCCCCGCCTCGTGGCGCCCCCGCCTCGTGGCGCCTCGCTCCGCAACGAGAACGATCGAAAGAGAGGGAAGTCGATGCTTCGACGGCTCGCGCGGCCGGCAGCCGCCATGGCGGTCGGGCTCCTCGCCGGGGCCTGTGTCGCGGCCGGCCAACCAGTCTGGACGGAGGCACCGGCGGCGGCACTGCCCGGCCCGGTGACAAGCGCGTCCGCGGCACTGCCCGGCCCGGTGACAAGCCCACCGGCGGCCGCCACAGCCGCCTCGGCCACAGGCGCCGCCGTTCTGCCCACGCCCGACCCCAACGCCCCGCCGTATCAGCTCTACGACGCGACCGCACCGGCCGCCCTGCCCGGGACCGACCACACCCTCACGCTGACTGTCGAGGAGAAGGACGTCACGATCGCCACCGGCTACGTGGTGCATGCCTGGACCTTCAACGGGCAAGTCCCCGGCCCGGTGATCCGCGTCCACTACGGCGACACCGTGCGGGTCCATCTGATCAATCCTGCCACCAGTACGATGCCGCACTCCCTCGATTTCCACGCCAGCCAGGTCGCTTGGAACGGACCGATGCAATCGGTCAACCCGGGACACGACGGCTGGTACATCTGGCATGCCGACTACGCCGGCGTCTGGATGTACCACTGCGGCACCGCTCCCGCCATCGATCACATCGCCAACGGCATGTACGGCATGGTGATCGTGGAACCCAGGGGCGGTCTGCCCAAGGTGGACAAGGAGTTCACGATCGTCCAGAGCGAGTGGTATTTCGGCGGCCAGGGGAAGCCGTCTGACTTCAACCGGGTGGCTGTCACGAATCCGGCGCCAGACTTCGTGGTCTTCAACGGCGTCGCGAATCAATACAAGGACCACCCGCTGCTGGTCGACACCGGCAAGACGGTGCGCATCTTCGTGCTCGACGCTGGGCCGAACATCGGCACCTCGTTCCATGTCGTCGGCACGATCTTCAACACGGTCATCAAGGAGGGCGTGGCGCTGCTGCCCGGCAACGCCGGCGGTTGGGGGTCGCAGTCCGTGGACCTCGCGCCCGCGCAAGGAGCGATCGTGCAGTTCGTGCCGGCCGAGGACGGGCAGTACGTGATGGTGGACCACGCGTTCACGTACGCGACCCACGGAGCGCTCGGGATCGTGCAGGCGGGCGACGGCGTCTACAAGGGCACCTCGCAGAAATAGGTCGACATCGGTTGAGCGCCGGGCGGTGTCGGCGGCGCCGCCGGCAGGCCTGCACGCGGCCCGCGCGGGCGATCCGCTCGGCAAGGGCTGATCCACGCTCCCAGGGCGTGGATCAGCTCGCCGTGCCGAACCTCCGCACCGCCAGCACACTCACGAGCCAACCCAGGATCAGGCTCGCGCCGGCGATCGTGCACCAGATGCAGATCGCGTGGATCACGAACAGCTCGAGGTAGACGAGCCCCGCGATGACCAACACGCTGATCAAGCCCAGCGTGTACGGCACGTACAGGAGCCGCCGGTCTCCGGTGCGCCACCACCCAAGGACCGTGAGGAACGACAGCACCGCCGCGGCGAGGCCGTAGAGCGCCACCGGAATCCCGAGGAACGTGCTGTACTGACTCGCCTGGACCGTGTCGCAGCCCTGGACGATGAAGCAGACCGGATGCGAGTTGGTGAGCTTCTCGACGGCCAGGTAGCCGAGCGCGACCATCGCGAGCAGCGCGAACCCCGCCATCGCGGCCGCCAGGCCCGTGCGCTCGTTGGCCAGCCAGCGCCGCGCGCTCATGACATGCCCCTCCTCTTCACGGCTGGCGCTCCTCGCTCACGACGCTGCGGGGACCGGAGTCGGCGCCAATCGGCGGGCGGCACGTCGACGCTGCTCGGCATCCGCCGCTCACGACGCCGCAGGGGTCACGCTCGGCGCCACGGCCGGCGCCCCGGACGCTGCACCCGGCGTGGCGCTCGCACCCGGCGTGGCGCTCGCACCCGGCGCAGCCGCCGGCGAGGGGGCTGCTCGCAGGGCCGCGTCGATGGCGGCCGAGATGTTCGGCAGGTCCAGCGCACCCGTGTACTGCTTGCCGTTGATGAAGAGCGTGGGAGTCCCCTGGATCCCGAGCTGCTGGCCCTGCTTGGTCTCTGCCTGCACCGCGCTCGCCACCGCTGGGTCGGTGAGGCACTGGTTGAACGTGCTCAGGTTGAGGTTGAGCCGAGTCGCGATCTTGTCGAAGAGCGCCTGGTTGAAGGTGCCACCGTTCTCGGGGCCCTGGTTCGCGAAGAGGTATTCCATGTACGCCCAGAACTGCCCCTGGTTCCCCGCGCACCGGGCGGCGACGGCCGCGTTCAACGACTCGCTGCCGATGAACGAGAAATCGTGGTAGGTGATCGCGAGCTGTCCCGCCGTTACGTACTGGCTGATCAGGTGCGGCTCGATGTTGGTGGTGTATTCATCGCAGTACGGGCACTGGAAGTCTTCCCATTCGTCGAGCTTGACCGGCGCGTTCGGCTTGCCGATCGACCGATCGTGCGCGAGGCCGGCCGGCACGGGCTGAGGCGGTGCGGTAAGCGCGGCCGTCGTCGAACCCCCGACGACGTTCTGGGCGAGGACCAAGACAAGCCCGATGGCGGCCACGACGAGCACGCCGATCGTGATCAGCGCGATCGGCGAGCGCAGCGCCGGCGGCAGCGCGACGGCGCCCCTCCGCTCGCGCGCAACGGGACCTCCGGGAGCGCCGCGCTGGGCGCGCTGGGCGGCACGCCGCTCGCGGCGGGCCGCCGAGTTCGACGTGGGACGGTTCGTGCTCAGCGGAGATCTCCTTTCAACGGCTGTGCCAGCGCCCCTTCCCGTCTCGGCGAGGCGCATCGGTCTATCCGTCTCAAGGCACCCAAAGGTGCCGCGTGCAGGGTACCGCACCGGGCGGCGCGGGGGCCGAATCGGCGAGCGCGTACGGGGGCTTGCTGAGACTGAGTATCATCACCGCATGACCAACGCAACGAGTTTCATCGAGCGCCTGGAGGGTGCAGGCCTGCGGGTGACCGACCAGCGCCGTGCCGTGGCGGCCCTCATCGCTGTCCACCCCGGCCACTTCACGGAAGCCGAACTCGAACGCGAGGTGCAGCGGTCCGGCAGCCGGATCGGTCGGGCGACGCTCTTCCGCGCCCTCGAACTCTTCGCGCAGCTCGGCGTCGTCGAGCGGCTCGACTTGCCCTCCGGCGAACATGCCTACGTCCGCTGCGAGCCGTCGCACCACCACCACGTGATCTGCCTGCGCTGCGGACGCACGGTCGAGGTCGAGGGGTGCGGCATGCCCGAACTGATCCGCGAGGTGGCCGCGCGCACGGGATTCCAGGTGGAGCGACACCGGCTCGAGTTGTACGGGATCTGCCCCACGTGCCGGGAGGAGATCGCATGAAACCGGATCGTCGGCGACGCGGGGCTCGCGTCGCGCTCATCGGCGCCATCGTGCTCGCCCTGGCGGCTGCCGGATGCTCGGCGGCGCCCGGCGGGGGATCGACCGGATCGACCGCTGCACCGGGCACCCAGGGCAACCGCGTCCTGGTCGTGACCACCAACACCGTCTTCGCCGACCTCGTGGCGCAGGTCGGCGGTGAGCGGGTCGAGTCGGTCAGCCTGGTGCCCAACGGCGGCGACGTGCACACGTACGACCCCCGGCCTTCGGACGCCGCCCGGCTATCGAAGGCCCGGCTCATCGTGATGAACGGGCTCGGCCTGGACGACTGGCTCACCAACCTCGTCTCCACCGCCGGCGCGGCCGCGCTGGTCGTCCGGCTCGGCGAGGGGCTACCGGACGTGCGCTATCTGAGCGGCGAGAACGGCGCCACGAACCCGCACCTCTGGCTCAACGTGGCGAACGCCGAGCGCTACGTGGCCCGCCTCGCCGACGCGCTCGCGCGGGTCGATGCGGCGGGCGCCCCCGGCTATCGGACCCGCGCAGCGGCTTACACCCGGCGACTACAGGATCTGGACGCGTGGGCGCGCGCGCAGATCGAGACGATCCCCGTGGATCAGCGGCGCCTGGTCTCGTTCCACGATGCCTTCCCGTACTTCGCCGACGCGTACGGGCTACAGATCGTCGGTTCGGTGGTAGCAGCGCCGGGTCAGGACCCCGGAGCGGCGGATGTCGCCCATCTCGTCGACGCGATCCGCGCCGCCCATGTGCGCGCCGTCTTCGCCGAGCCGCAGTTCAACCCGGCGGTCGTCCAGGCCGTTGCCCGCGAAGCGGGGGTGCGCGTGGTGACCGACCTGTACGACGACACCCTGGGGCCGCCGCCGGTGGACACGTACGAGGGGATGATCCGCTGGGACGTCGAGCGGGTCGTGGGGGCGTTGCGATGAGCAGCCCGGACGGGAGCCGCGCGCCCGACCACCGGCACGGCGACCACCCGCTGCATGAGAGCGGAGGCGCGCTCGATGCCACGCACGCGCACGCCCACGCCGACATCTGGCTGGCGGACGTGTCGGCCGGATACGGCGAGCGGCCCGCGATCGAGCACGTCACCCTGGTCGTCGAGCCCGGCACGCTGCTCGCTGTGGTAGGACCGAACGGCGCGGGCAAAAGCACGCTGCTCAAGGTGATGGCCGGACTGATCGCACCCTGGTCGGGGCGGGTGGAGGTATTGGGGTCGCCGCCGGGCCGCGAGGCGCATCGCGTCGCCTACGTCCCGCAGGCCGAGCTCGTCGACTGGGAGTTCCCAGTCACCGTCGGCGACGTCGTGATGATGGGGCGCTACCCGCGACTCGGACTCGCGCGACGGCCGGGCCCAGACGACCGGCGGGCCGTGGCCGCGGCGCTCGAGCGAGTCGGGATGGCGGAACACGCGAGGAGACAGATCGGGTCGCTGTCGGGCGGCCAGCGGCGACGTGTCTTCCTGGCCCGCGCGCTTGCCGCCGACCCGGCTCTCTTCTTGCTCGACGAGCCCGTGACGGGGATCGACGCCAGAACGCAGGAGGATCTGATGGACATCCTCGAGGCGCTCGCGCACAGCGGGCGGAGCGTGGTCGCGACCACCCACGACCTCGCCGCGGCGGCACAGCGCTTCCACCGAGTGGCGGCCATCAACCGCACGATGATCGCGGACGGTCCGGCGGCGCTGGTGCTCGACCCCGAGGTGCTGGCCCGGACCTACGGCGGGCACCTGCTGGTGCTGGGCGGCCAGACGGTCCTCCTCGACGACGCGCACCACCACGACCAGGCGGAGCCGGGCGAACAACACCACCACGTCGAGACGGAGCGCACGCGGTGACACTGGAACTCCCCTGGACGGACGTGGTCTTCGCGCCACTTGCGTACCCCTTCTTCGTGCGGGCACTCCTGGCCTCCGTGCTCGTCGGCACCGTCTGTGCCGTGGTCGGCACCTATGTGGTGCTGAAGGGGCTCGCGTTCATCGGCGACGCCATCAGTCACGCCGCGTTCCCTGGCGTCGTGGCCGCGTTCCTGCTCCACGGCCCGTTCTATCTCGGAGCCGGGATCGCGGCCGTCGCGACCGCGCTCGCGATCGGCTTCGTGAGCCGCCGCGCACGAATCCGCATGGACACGGCGGTCGGCGTGCTGTTCGCCGGGACGTTCGCGCTCGGCATCTTCCTGTTCAGCACGATCCACGGCTACGTGGCCGACCTGTTCGGGTTCCTCTTCGGCAACGTGCTGGCGATCTCCCTGGCCGACCTGGTTGGCCTCTCGCTCCTCGGCGGGTTCGTCCTGGGGTGCATCGCGCTGCTCTGGAAGGAGCTGCTCTACAGCACGTTCGATCCGCTCGGGGCGGGCGCCTCCGGCCTGCCCGTGGCGCCCCTCGAGTACCTCTTCCTGGCCTTCGTAGCGCTGACGATCGTGGTCAGTCTGCAGGCCGTGGGGATCATCCTGGTGGTGGCGATGCTGGTCACCCCCGCGGCCACGGCGCAGCTGCTCACCGTCCGGTTCGCGGTCATGATGCGGTTCGCGGTCCTGGTGGGGATCGGGGCCGCCGTGGTCGGCCTCTACCTCAGCTACTGGCTCGACGTGGCCAGTGGTGCCACGATCGTGCTGGTCGAGACGGCGGCGTTCCTGCTGGCGCTCGTCCTGGGGCCGCGCTCGGGTCTGCGCCGCCGGCGGGGTGTCGCGGTGGCCGGCTGACGCGAACGGGCACGGGTCGTTCGGCGAGCGCAGCGCCGGTGCGCGTCAGCCCGGCCGCGTGATCGCGTCGATGATCCCGACGACCAGCGTGCGGATCGGGGCCGGGGTGACGCCCACGATCTGGCGGGCCGAGTTCCCTTCGTCGAGCAACAGGACCGTCTCGCCCGCCCCAGCGCCGACCGTGTCGACCGCGATCAGGTAGCCGCCCGCGGGTGCGCCGTCGGGTTCCAGCAGGTCGCAGAGGAGGAGCCGCCGGCCGTCGAAGACCGGCGCGTTGATCGTGGAGACGACGGTGCCGACGACCCGGCCGATCTTCACGCCGCGCCTCCGTGCCCGAGCGGTTCCACGGCATCGACGATGCCCACGATCGCATGATCGACCGGCACGAACGGCTCGGGCAGCGCCTGGGCCGCCTCGCGCGCCGCGACGAAGTAGACGAGCTCGCCCGGCCCCGCCATGTGCACCGCGTCGGCCGCCACCAGCGGTTGGCCGCTCGGCTGCTGCGCGCGATCGAGCGGCTGGATGATCAGGAGCTTGATCCCCTCGAGGCCGGGCGACTTGACGGTCGCCACGACGGTGCCGATCACGCGCGCGAGCTGCATGCCGGCTCAGGCCCCCTTCCCCGGCTCGCGCGAGCTTGCCGGCCCCGCGGCGCCCGCACCGCCGCTCGGCGCCGCCTCCGACCCGGCCAGCCGGCGCACGCGCTCGCGGAAGCGCCCGTCCGCCTCGAGGTTCTCGCGCATCTCGCCGTGCAGCTGGGCGATCACCCGCTGCACCGTGCCGCTCGTCGCCGCGATCCGCGCCGTGCCGATCTCCAGCGCGGCCTCCACCTCCGCCATCGGGCCGTCGAAGAGCAGGTAGCCCTTGCCGCCCAGGCCGTCGGCCAGGCGCAGCTCGAGCACGCGCACGCGCGCGCCCTTCACCCCGGCGTCGGCGGCATCGATGATCGACGCCACCGTGGGCGTCTCGATGACGCCGAGCGCCTCCCCCGTCCCGGTGCGGCGCCGCCCGCCGATCGCGGCGGTCACGTCGGGATGGACGTTGGGCAGGAAGACCTCGTCGAGCAGCGCGCCCGCGCCGGCCGCGCGGCCGGCGGCCATCGCCTCCTCGACGTCGGCCACCGCGCCGCCGACGAGCACGAGGTACTTGCCGGGGTGCACCGTCCCGGCGCGGAGCACCTCGATCGGAGCGCGCTTCGCCATCGCGTCGCCGGCCGCGATGCCGACCGCGATCGAGTCGAACTCGAGGAGCCCAAGCGCGGGCTGCACGGCGGCCGCCGGGTCCGGATCGGGGCGAGCCATCTCAGACGATCCGCAGCGAGCCGACGACGGTGATGCGGCGCTCGCGCGAGAAGGTGCGGGGTCGCGTCAACCCATCGCCCGTCGGCGTCGCGATCGAGAACGAGCTGAAGCCCTCGCCGCCCTCGCCGAGCCCCGCGAAGTTCGGGCCGTTGGCGACGAAGATGCTGCAGTTGAGCGCCCGCGCCATGCGCGTGATCGTCTCGACGTTCGTGGAATGGATCGAGGCAGTGTGGCGGAAGCCGTGCTCGGCGCGCACCGCGAGCTCGATCGCCTGGTCGACCGTGCCGACCCGCACGATCGGCAGGACCGGCAGCATCTGCTCGGTCCAGACCAGGCTGTGGTCGCGGGAGACCTCGGCGATCGCCAGGCGCACGTCGCGATCCACGGAGACGCCGATCTCGGCGAGGATCTTCGCCGCGTCCTGTCCGATCCAGCGCGGGTTGATGACGCCGTGCTTGCCGGGCGCGCCAAGCTCCGTGAAGATAACCCGTTCGAGCCGGCGCAGCTCGTGCTCCTTGAGCAGGTAGGCGCCGTGCTGCGTCATGGCCCGCACGAGCCGATCGGCGACCGAGTCGACGACGATCACCTCTTTCTCGTCGGTGCAGACGAGGTTGTTGTCGAAGGAGGCGCCGCGCACGATGTCGCGTGCGGCCCGTTCGACGTCCGCGGTCTGGTCGACGACCACCGGCGGGTTGCCGGGGCCGGCGGCGACCGCGCGCTTGTCGGTCTTCAACGCCTCGCGCACCACGCCCGGGCCGCCCGTGACGAGCAGCAGCCGCACCTCGGGGTGGTTCATCAGGGCCCGCGCGCTCTCGATGGTCGGCTCGGCGACCGCGGTGACGAGATCGGCCGGTCCGCCCGCGGCGACGATCGCGCGGTTGATGAGCCGGACCGCCTCGGCCGAGCAGCGCTTCGCGTTGGGGTGCACGTTGAAGACGACCGCGTTGCCCGCCGAGACGATGCTGATCGTGTTGTTGATGACGGTGGAGGTCGGGTTGGTGACCGGTGTGATCGCCGCGACCACGCCGAACGGGGCGAACTCGGTCACCATCATCCCCTGGTCGCCCGTGACCGCCTCGACCTCGAGGTCCTCGGGGCCCGGCGCCTTGGTCGTGACGACGCGGTTCTTGACGATCTTGTCCTCGACGCGGCCGATCTTCGTCTCCTGGTGGGCGAGCAGCGCCAGCCGCTCCCCGGCGTCGAGCATGGCGCGCCGCACCGAGTCGATGATCGCGTAGCGGCGATCGAGCCCCATCGTGCGGTACGTGCGGAACGCCCGGCCGGCCGCCGCCACCGCGTCGTCCACGGAGGCGTGGATCCCATCGCCGAGAGCGGTCGCCGCGGCCACCTCGGCCGCGGCGCGCATCGCGGCCGCCGGCCGTGCGTCGCCCGCCTCGGCCATGCGCCGTCGCACGCGCTCGATGATCGCCTGGATCTCCGCTTCGCTCAGTCCGCTCGGTTCGCTCATCGCTCCGCACTCACTCGGGCGCGTACCTGCCCGCGGCCTGGGGCGCGGCGGGCAGGCAGGCGCCTCACTTGTGGTAGACCTCGCGCCCGCCGACCTCCCAGGTGTCCACGATGGCCATGATCACCGCGTCGCAGGGCCGATCGCGCGTCACCTCGGTCTGCCGGGCGGAGCTGCCCGTGGCATAGAGGACGACCTCGCCCACCCCGGCCCCCACCGCGTCGACGGCGACGACATAGCCGCCGCCAGGGTGGTTCTCGGTGTCGAGCTGGCGCACGACCAGGAGCTTCCAGCCCTCCATCAGCGGCTCTTTGCGGCTGGCGACCACCGTCCCGGCCACACGACCCAACAGCATCCGCGCTCCTCCGTCCAGCGGCCTCTCCGGCCGCCGGCGCCCGGGGACCCGGCACGCCGGGGCCTGGGCGCCGGTCGCTCAGGGCCCTAGCCTTCGCCGATCTCGGCCTTGGCCTGCTCGGTGCGCCCCAGCGGCAGCACGAGGTCGACGTTGACGTGCGGCCGCGCGATCACGTGGCTGGCCACCACTTCGCCCACGTTCTGGGCATTGCGCACGCCGGCTTCGACCGCCGCTTTCACCGCGGCGACGTCGCCACGCACGATCGCCGTCACGTAGCCGCCACCGGTCTTCTCGTAGCTCACGAGCTCGACCTTGGCGGCCTTCACCATCGCGTCGGCTGCCTCGACCATCGCCGCGAACCCGCGGGCCTCGATCATCCCAAGTGCTTCAGCCATCGATCCTCTCCTGTCCGCTCCCCGCCGCTCCGACGGGGCTATGCCGTTGCCGCACGTCCGGTGAGCCCCTCGACCGCCGCGAGGGCGGCCCGCCAACCGACGTCGATGTCCCGTTCCTCACCGCCCAGATAGACGCGGCCCATCGAGCCGAACGCGCGCACCTCGAGGATGTTGATCCGCGCCGCCTTCTCGGCCTCGTTGGCCGCAAGGGCCGCGTACGCCGCGGGCTCGAGCTCGAGCACGTAG
>JAKAMV010000184.1 GCA_021812735.1 Chloroflexota bacterium
CCACGCCTGTTCTCGCGGAGATCGACAGCCTTGACGAGCTGAAGTGCGCGGCACTCGGCCTAGAAGTCGTCGAGCCCACGCTGGACCAGCTTCGAGAGGCTGCGACTCCGCACTCCGCGCTCTCGTTCGCAGACAAAGTCTGCCTGATCGTTGCGCGCGACCTTGGAGCAACCTGCTGGACCAACGACGGACCACTCAGTGATGAGTGCCATGCCAACGGTGTCCTATGGATGCGTGGCCTGCGGCCGTTGATCGCGCTAGTAGAAGCGGGTGCTCTTGCGCTCGATGTCGCTGTTGGAACGGTCGACCTCATCAGTGTCAACAACCCATACATCACGACGCCGATCGTTGCCGAATTCCGCCGACTTGCAGGCGAGGCCGATCGGAGGCGCCTGGGCGATCCGTAAGGCGAACGAACTTGGCGCGGTCCGATCGGGTCTCCCGACTCGGCCACGCTGTGCCGCCGCACGTAGGTCCCTGGCCGTGGCGTTCGCGTGGCCGGCCGTCGTGCGGGCTTCCTGGTCGTCGGTCCAGTTCTACGGGCAAGCGTGACGACGGTGAGGAGCCGAGCCCATTCGCAATCGCTACAGGCGCTGAGGCCACGGTAATACGGGCGATACTGAGGACGTGAAGCCGAAGCTCGTCAGCATGCAGGCGCTGATCGGCCAGCGTGGCGTGAACCTCGTCGAGCGGATCGTGCTCGACATGGGATCCCGCTGGGTCCCATCACCCGTGCTCGATGTCGGGATTGACGGCGTCATCGAGCTGTGTGATCCGACTACGCGGGCCGCACTCGGCATCGTCCTGCACGTTCAGAGCAGGGCTACTGAGGAGCGGTTCACCGCGGAGACCGCCGACTCGCTCGAGTATCTCTGCCAGGAGCGAGACCTGGATTACTGGATGCAAGGCAACGCTCCGGTCGTCCTGGTTGTTTCGAGGCCCGGGAGCGACGAGGCGTACTGGGTTTCAGTCAAGGACTACTTCGCAGACGTCAAGCGCCGAGCGGCGCGGCGCGTTGTCTTCAACAAGACCCGCGACCGGTTCTCTCCGGGGGCGTTCCACGACCTCATGCGGACCGGAACGTCGCGGGAGGTTGGGATCTACCTTGCACCGCCTCGAAGGCGCGAGCGGATCCTCACGAATCTCGTCACGGTTCGATCGTTTGGCGACCGGGTATTCGTCGCTGATACGGACTACCGGACGCGAGGCGAGCTGTGGGATGCGCTCAAGCGCGAAGGGTATGACGGAGGCGGCGAGTGGTTCGCCAAGGAACGGCGCCTCGTCAGCTTCTTGGACCTTCGTGAGCCACCCTGGCCGAAGGTGTGCGACCGAGGAAGTGTCGACGATTTCGGCGTCGATGAATGGGCGCAGGCCGAGGATCCAGATCGTGTCCGCGACTTCGTGAGGCTGCTCAACTCCGCACTCCGGGAGAAGCTCTATCCGCTCGTCCGATTCTGGTCGGACGAAGACGTGTTCGCCTTTACAGCCGGCCCGGGTCTCCGGGAGCGGCGAATTCGCCGCACTGGAGCGCGAAGCGGTGGGCGCGTCGTGTTCTCGGAGTACGTCAGCAAGCGGTCCAGTCGGCGCGTCGCATACCGGCACCTTGCCTTCGACGCCCAATTCCGGCGCTATGGAGACCTCTGGTACCTCGAGATCGTTCCGACCTACCTCTTCACGACGGACGGGAGGCAGGTGGCAGGCAGGAACGGCGAATACGTGGCGGCGATGAAGCGTCTGGACCGAAACGAGGCCGTCCGGGGCAACCTTTCTACGTGCGTTGAGGTCCTTACGCGCGCACCCGGCTTCTTCGCCCGTGATTACCCATACCTCTCATTCGGAGGCCTCGTGGAACTCGATCTCGACGTCGGGATCAATGACCAGGCATGGCTCGCGGGAGGCGAGGTCGCGACGGCCCCGGAACATGAGTCCGATGAAGCGGATGGCCTTTGGGGATGAAAACGACCTTCATTGAAGAGCCCCAACTCGAGTTCGGCGGATCTGGACGCCACGTCGATATCCGCTTCGGCCTCATGGACTTCGGCCCATTGGATGTCGGCGCCTCGAGAGCCGCACCCCGGATCCGGGTCGGGGTTGTCGGATCCGCCGACGGTATCGAGGGCGTAGCCACCTGGATCGATCGGTGCACCCGGGAGATTCCCGGAAAGCCGGGGCGGTACCCGAATCTCTTTCCTCGGTTTCCAGGCTTCAGCGACGACGGCCAGTTCGGGACCGGTCTCCAGATCGACAGTCGGCTGACGCGTCAGCTCCCCGCAAAGGTACTGACCGAACTCGCCGGTCTCGGCCGCGTGGAGGCTGTCGACCGAGCGAGCACTGCATTTCTCGAGGAGTGTCGTCATCTCGTTGAGTCGGCAGGTCCCGATGTCATCGTGATTGCTCCGCCGCGCGCGCTCTTGGACGCGATGGACGCACCCGCGGAGCGGGCGGAGTCGCCGGACGAGGAAGCGCCGTACTTCCATGATGTGATCAAAGCCCGAGCGCTGCCTCTCGCTGTCCCGATCCAGATGGTCCGGCCCGAGACCTACGACGAGCGGCAACGACCGAGGCAACGAGGTCGGAGCTGGATGTACCAGGGGACCCAGGACGAGGCGACCCGCGCATGGAACTTCCACACTGCCGTTTACTACAAGGCCGGCGGCATCCCGTGGCGGCTACCCCGCGACTCGACGCAGCTGACGACGTGCTATGTCGGCGTGAGCTTCTACCGTTCGACGACCGGCGACCGCCTCCAGACAAGCATGGCCGAGGTCTTCAACGAACGGGGCGAGGGCATGGTTCTACGCGGCGGGCCAGCCCAGATCGACAAGGCCGATCGCACGCCGCATCTGTCCGGACAGGATGCGACGTCTCTCCTGTCGTCAGCACTCGCTGCGTATCGCACGGAACATGGGACAGCTCCGGCACGTGTTGTGGTGCACAAGTCGTCGCGCCACCTGCTGGAGGAGATCGCAGGGTTCGCCGCCGCTGCCGATGAACATCGAGTTGGCTCCCGGGACCTGCTCAGCGTCGGGAGGACGAGCTTCCGGGCCTTTCGCTCGGGCTACTACCCGCCCCTCCGTGGATCTCTAATCGAACTCGACAGCACGAACAGCGTCCTGTTCACAAAGGGCAGCGTCGACTTCTTCGGCGTGTATCCGGGAATGTACATTCCCTCTCCGCTCGCGCTCCGGATGGAGGACATCGAGCAGACGCCGCGCTTTCTAGCAGGTGAAGTCCTCGCTCTCACGAAGATGAACTGGAACAACAGTCAGTTCGACGGGGCGCTTCCGATCACGCTTCGAGCCGCGAGACAGGTGGGAGACATCCTTCGGCACGTTGGAGCCGAAGCGACGATCCAAGCCCGCTACGCGTTCTACATGTAGCCATCGATACAAGCGACGAGGACTGATCCGTGGTCTCTCATGCGGACGACAGGGCGTTGATGCAACGTGCGATCCAACTCGCGAGGCAATGTGTGAGCGAGCCCGGGCGCATCTCGCCGAAGGTCGGCGCAGTCATCACGAGCGACGGCGAGGTCCTCGGCGAGGCATATCGAGGTGAGCTCGGAACAGGCGAGCATGCCGAGTACACGCTACTTGAGCGGAAGCTGGCCGATCGTGCGCTGGCCGGCTGCACTCTGTACACGACATTGGAGCCCTGTACTGCCAGGAACAGACCGAAGATTCCATGTGCTGACCGGATCGTGGAGCGAGGCATCCGGCGGGTCGTGGTCGGCATGCTCGATCCAAATCGCAGGATCCTCGGGACCGGTCACTGGCGGCTGAGAGGGGCCCACGTGGAAGTCGTGCTGTTCGACCCCGACCTCATGACGCTCGTCGAAGAAGTCAACCGCGACTTCATTCGTGAACATCCGCAGGCCCGGACCCGGGCGCGGACGAAGGCACTCCTGACAGATCCCGTCAGGCCAGGAGAGGTCGGACCGAACGGCCACCGCATCGGCTACACGGACGCAGGTGACAAGGTCGAATGGCTGCCCGATGAAGAGAACCCAGGAGAGGAGTGGCCTCTCGTTCTCCGGCGTAACGACGCATCGATCCTCGGCACGTACAGCGAGTTCTGGGACAAGGTGTGGTGGAACCGGCACCAGATGTGGCTACAGAAGATCGAGAGCGGCGAGGAGCCGCTATCAGAGGAGCAGAAGCCGCTCCTGGAGAAAGCGAATCGGGCTGCGCGGAGGATCGAGCGGAAGTACGGGAAGCGCAATCTGGGTTGGGATGACTTCGAATGGGGGCTGCTGAGTGGCCGGATGTCCGCGCTTGCCTGGGTCCTAGGTGCAGAGTGGGATGAATCGCTCGATACGTAGTCGGTGCCTAGCTGTCACATCCCGAGCCTGTCGACGGGCGACGCTTCGCGATGGACCGCTCGAAGGTCCTCGTCGAGGAGTTCGACGTACCGCCGCGTGACCTGGATGGATCGCGGGCTGTGGCCGAGGATGCGCTGGAGGCTGAAGACGTCGCCGCCGTTCGTCAGGAAGGCGCGGGCGAAGCTGTGACGCAGGATGTGGGGCGAGCATCGGGTCTCGATGCCAGCCCGCGAAGCCAATCGATGCACGAGTTGATGGATCCCGCGCGCGGACAGCCGCGAACCCCGAGTGCCCGTGAACAGCGGCGAGGTCGCAACCGGGCCTGGGCGCCTCGCTGACAACCATCCACGGAGCGCCTTGCGAGTCCGTCGTCCGATCGGCACCACTCGCTCACGGCTCCCCTTCCCCATCACCCGACAGCGACCCTCGATCAGGTCGACGTCTGCAACGCTCAGCCCGGCGACCTCGCTGAGGCGCATCCCGGTATCGATCATCAGGAGGACAAGGGCGAGGTCCCGCTGGGGCTGACGCGACTCGGTGGCCCCTTGCACGAGCCGGGCAATCTCGTGGTCGCGGAGGCTCGGGACGAGTTGATCCGGAACCCGTGGGATGGGAACGGTACGGACGGGGTTCGCTGGCAGGTCGAGTTCGGCTGCGATCCAGGTCCCGAAGGCCTTGATCGTGCGCACACGGCCGGCCAAGCTGCTGGGCGCGAGCGCCGTCGGGCGGGCGTTGAGAGCGAGGAGCCATCGCCGCGCGGTGACTGGTTGAAGGTCGGCGACCGTCGCCGTCTGTCCTTCTCGCTCGATGAACCGCATGAACTCGACGAGGTTCGCCCGATACCAGTCGATGGTCCGCGGGCTTCGGCCGGCAACCCGAAGGGCAACGAGGTACTCGTCGACCACGTCCGCCAACCGATAGCGGTCGAGTGAAGGCTCGGGCGCCGCTGCCGCTACCGCTCGCACGCCTGCAGCTCCAGGTACCGCCGGAAAAGCCGGTCGCCGATCGTGTAGCGTCCCCGCTGGCCGTTCGCCAGGCGATCGATGTGACCACGAGCGGCGAGCCGGTGAAGGGCCTGGCGCGTCGCAGGCGGCGCGATCCCGAGACGCTTGGCCGCCTCCTCGATCTCGCCAGACGGGCGAGCGGCGGTCGCCGAGGCGACCACGGATACCACCTGGCGCTCGGCGGGCGCCATCGCCGACCAGCGCGAAGCAAACATCTCCTGGCTCACCGACGCGAAGGCCCGCTCGAAGGCCTCCGCGAACTCCGCCCTGCCGACCCTTCCTCCTTCGGCGGCATCGAACGCGAAGTAGGCCAGCTTCTGCAGGTAGTACGGTCGGCCGCCCGACAGCTCGACAATCTCAGGCACGACGGCGTCGTCGAACGTGACGCCGGTTCCGACGAGCGGCTTCGCGATCGCCTCCGCGGCCGACGCCGCACCGAGCGGCCCGAGCGTGATGGGCTCGAAGAAGCGAACGAGCGGCTCGTGGGCACCGCGGATCGAGCCGAAGAGTCCCGTCGACGCGGAGACCACGAACGCGATCGCGATGTCGGCGGAGTAGAGCTCGAGGCTGATCGCCCGGAGCTGCAGCAGGGCGTCGCCGGGAGTGGCGACCAGGTCGACGTCGTCGACCATGACGACCAGCGTGTGGTGATCGCCCAAATCGGCCGCCCGGCGGAGCGCGCTTCGAAGCTCCTTCTCGACCTCCCGTGGTGGTCGTCGAAGGCGCGCTTCGGCCACGCCCACGTCCAGACCAACTTCGAGGTCGAGCTTCGCGGTCCAGCCGCCATCCGTCTCCGCGGCGACCGCAGCGGTCAGCGCCGCCAGGAAGTCGTCCCTCGACTGCGGGTACGCCATGGTCAGGACGACCCGGTCGCCGGCGGCCTCCAGGCGTCGCCGCCAGTGCATGAGGAGCGTCGTCTTGCCGATCGCCCATTCGCCGAGCAGCGCGGTGTGCTGCGGGTGGCCCTCGCGGGTCCGCGCGACGCGCGCCTCGAGCATGGCGGTTTCCGGCTCACGACCCGACAGCAGCGGCGGGAAGATGCCGCTGCCCGGGCGGAACGGGTTCGCCGATCGTGTTTGTGACAATTGTGACAGCTCCTGTCACGAAGCTCCTGAAGATGGTTCGGCCGAGGGACGCCGATGGGCGCCGCCTCGGCCGGGTTGTGCACCTGAAATCCACACTCCCCTACTGCGCGCCGGCCGGGACGCGGAACCAGGAGCGGCTGCGAGCCGCGTTCTGGATCGCGTCGAGGTAGACCTCGCTGTAGGGGACGCTGCCGCGCTCGGTGATCTGCCAGAGGCAGCTGAGCATCGCGCTGGCGACCATCAGGTTCGTCACGAGGAGCTGCGGGCGTTCGGCGGCCATCACCTGGCAGCCCTCGCCGCGCGGCTCCTCTTCAGTGGCCATGCCGATCTCCGGGTGGATCTCGGTCAGATGGCCGTCCACGGACCAGCCGTCGCGGCGGCGGACGAGCTGGACGTTGCCGTCCGTCTCGTCGTTGCCGCCGCTGATGAGCGTCGCGTCCGAGAGCGATCCGAGGTGTCGATCGACGAGGGCCCGCGCCCGGTGGTTGTCGACCGCGAGGAGGACGATGTCTCCCTCGCGGACGATCGACCGGACGTTGGTCTCCTCGAGGAACTCGGGGATCGCCTGACAGGCGAGCCCATCGTCTCGGGCGACCCGGGCCAGGGCCTCGGCCTTGTTCGAGCCCAGGTCGCTGTCCGAGCACGCCTGCCGCGATCGGTTCCCGGGCTCGAAGACGTCGCCGTCGACGAGGACGAGAAGCGGTCGCGGCTCGGGCCGGTTCGCGAGATAGCGGGCAAGGGGCGGGAGCAACTGGCTCCCGATCCCGCCGCAGCCGACGAGGACGATCCGGCTAGCCATCGGCCGCACCTCCCTTCTCGCTCGAGCCGAAGACCGGCACGAGCCAGTAGCTGAGGCGGTAGCCGAGGGCGGTGGCGAGCTTGCTCGCCTTCTCGATCGCGTCGTCGAGCTCGCGCCGACTCGGCTTCGAGATCTCGTCCGAGGGCTTGAAGCCCCGGGCGAGGTACTCGGAGATCGACGGCTTGCCCTTCGGACGCGGTGGCGGCGCCAGCTTCACCCTCCGGAGCCAGTCGTCGGGTGGTTCGGCGAGTCGCCGAGGCCGCTCGATGAGCTGACCGGTCTTCAGAGAGAAGCGGATGCCGTCGACGACGATCGCGGCCGAGTAGCCGAGTCGTCGCCGATCGAAGTCGCCCACGACGATGTGGAGCCCATCGAGCTCCGCCTCGTCGTCCTCGTCGATTGAGCTCGCATAGGCGCCGAAGCCCCCATGCGAGTGGATCGTCCCCACGAGTCGACCGCCGGACGGCACGTCGCCGTCCGCCAGGTCGAACTTGACCGAGACGCTCGATACCTTCTGGGCCGGGACGACGAGGTCGAAAGACCCGTCGCGCCAGATCAGGAGGACGGCCGCCTCGGTCCGGTGGAGCCGGTAGACGGCGCGGAAGAAGCCGACGGCGCGTGCCATCAGGTCGGATGGGACCTTGGGCAGCGCGTAGTCGACGAACTCCTTGCCCTCCGGCAGGTGGGCGATCCGGCCGACCTTCGTCTGGCTCAACCCGAGGAGGCTTCGCTTCCGCAGGTAGAGCCCGTCGCGAGCGACGACGAAGGCTGGCAGGGTCGCCCCCTCGAGCGATGGACCGGTTTCGAGGATCGGGAACATCACCGGTCACCTCCCCTCTCGGGCAGGCGGTGGATGAGTTGGACCAACCGTTCGAAGCGGCGTCGCTCGTAGACGAGCTGCTCCCGGATGGGACCCGACTCGCGGAAGACGTGAGCGAGCACCGTCAATGCGGCCTCCTCGAAGAATCGATCGGGCAGCGGCGTCGCCCGTTCGCCGAGAGCGGGAGCCATCCAGGCGGTGAGGTTCCGAGAGCGGACCTCCGGCGTCCGGATGAGGTGGTCACGAAGCGATGGCATCGGTCTCACCTTCCTCGGGCGTCGGCGGGTCCGGCGTCAGAACCTCGACCTCCGCCGGTTCCTCCGGAATGGGTGTCCCGGCCGGCAGATCCGTGATCGCGAGCCCGGCCAGCTGCGCCACGACCTGGCGGAGGGTCCGCCAGTAGGGGTCGTACTGCAGCGACAGGGCCGCGAGCGGGTCTCGCCGGGAGCGGGACGCCCAGGCCCGGAAGCCGCCGCTGAACGGCAGCGGGTGCCGGCGGAGGTCCTGGTTGAAGCGGCTCCCCCAGAACGCGCCGATGAGGGCGTCGACTCGTTCGCCGACGCTCGCCCCGCTCACCCTGACCGATCCGAGACAGACGATCCCATCGTCGTTCGTGTTCGGCAGGGTCGAACAGAGAAGCGTCGCGTCGAGCGACGCGATCGGCTGCGTCCGGAAGTACGTGGCTAGCCCCTCGACCTGGTCGCCGATCGTCCAGACGACGAAGACGACGTACGGCACCGCGAGCCGATAGGTGGTCGGTTCGCTGTCCCGGCGCCGGCTGGCGTGGTACTCGATCGTCCGTCGCGACGGGGGCTGCTCGACGACGAAGACCTGGCGGTCGGTCGTCCCCGAGCGGATCCAGAAGCGGCAGCCGGTCGGCAGCCGAGGGGTGGTGGCGACCTGTGCCGTCGTGAGCTCGGTCAGGAGGTCTGGGAGGGTCACCTCCCGGTCGATGACCTCCGTGACCAGGCTCACGAGGTCGCCCTCGATGCGCAGGAACGTGCGCGATTGCATGGCGTTCGAGCTCCCTTCTGCTGCGGGAGCCCGAAGCCGGACGAGACGAAGGCCTCGCCGGCTCCGGGCATCCGCGTTGCGGCTGGTGTCTTGGCTCAGCGGCCCTTGACTCCTGCCTGCTTCTGGAACTCGATCTCGTCGCCCGGGCGGACGACGTAGTCGTCCTGGACCCGGTCGCCGTTGACCGACACCGCGGCGTCGCGCGGGATGTTCAGGACCTGCTCGAGGACCTTCCAGATCCCGCGGATGGACTTCCCGGCGAGATCGAGATCGAGCTCGTTCACGCCGTAGATGACCTTCGTCGGGGCGGTCGTTGCTTCCATCGCCTGCATGGCTGTGTGCCTCCGTGTTCGGGGTGCCGCTCACTTGAGGCGGAACCGGGCAGGCGAGGCAGTCGCGGCACGCTGCCTCTGAATCGATCGGCGAGGATCGGCCCGGGTCCGGCGCGCAAACCGCTGTTGAGCACCGGCGGGCGCGCTCGCCGCCGGCTCAGAAGTCGTCCTTCCTGGACATCACCTCCGTTCCGGCGCGGACGTGGTCCGCCACCCGAACGAGCGCAGCTCAGGACTGGACGAGCACTGGCCGCCGACGAGGAGCCCGAACTGTCCGAGCCGGTCACGCCACCGCCAATGAAGGACGGAGCGCCGACCGGCGTTCGGATCGCTCGAGGAGTCGTCCTCGGGAACGGTCGTCACAGGTCCAGCCGGAGCTCCACTCGCTCGAGTGAGCGGTCGGCGCGCCTCGCCATCGATCGCGCATCGAGAGGAGCGCGATTAGCAGCGTCTGTGTGTGGTTGGAAAGGTGCGGCTGTCGCCGCGGACCGCTATGGATCCCGGCGCCGGCGCTGGCTGGGTCGCGGCTGTTGCCGTGGGAGCCCGTGCCGGAGGACTCCTCCATTGCCCGGCTTGGGCGATGGCGGCGGCCGGGTCTTGCGAGGTACGACGCTCGTCTCTGGCCCTGGCCGCCTACTCAGACCGTAGCGCCCACGCCTGCGTTTGTGAAGTGGTTTTCAGTGTATGATGTTGTGTAGTCGATTCTGGGCCCGTTCACCTGATCCGCACCTCCTTGTCGTCTTCGTCTTGGTGTCGGGCCGACCCCGCTCCGAGCCATGCGAAGCCAATCACTTGACTCGGTAGCCGCTACAGGGTCTACCGTGGCTGCATGCGGATCGGTGAGATGGCCAGGCAGCTCGGTCTGGCGCCCGAGACCCTGCGCTACTACGAGCGGCTCGGGCTCCTGCCCTCGCCGGCCAGGAACGGTGGCCATTACCGCGAGTACGCCAACGAAGACGCGGAACGGCTACGGCTGCTCATCGGGCTCCGCCAGCTCGATCTCCCCCTGGCCGTCGCGGCCAAGCTCGCGACAATGTGCACCGACGGCAGGTGCGGCGAGGTCTCCGAGGAGCTCCGGGCGGCGATCCCGGCCGAGCGCTCCAAGGTCCGCCTCCGGATCCGCGAGCTCCGTCATGTCGACGAACGCCTGGCGCTCCTGGAGCGCGAGCTTCGAGCTGGTCAGCGACCACGCGAGCTCATCCACCTCGAGCCAAGAAAGGAGGACGCCTGATGTGCACCTGTCCATGCGGCCAGTGCTGTGGCTGCTCGGCCTGTCGATGCGGCTGCCAGTGCGACGGCCATCGGAGGCGCTGAAGCCACGTCGACGACACGGGCGTCGCGTCCGGAGGCACCGAGGATGGCGGGGACACACGACATCGAGCTTCTGTGGTTCTCGGACTGCCCGAACCACCAGGCGGCGCGGGCGCTCCTTCGGGAGGTCGTCGCCGAGGTCTCGCCCGAGTCGGTGATCCGTGACATCGACGCGACCGACCCTGGCGTGGCCGAGCGGCTGCGGTTCCCGGGCTCACCAACGATCCGGGTCGACGGCCACGATGTCCAGCCTGGATTCGAGGAGCCGGCAGACTACACGCCTCGCTGTCGGCTCTACTGGACCGAACAGGGGCTCGCTCGGATACCGAAACGAGAATGGATCGAGGCCGCCCTGCGTTGACCAAGCGCGCCTCAGGCAGCTCAGGCTGCCGGATCCGGGATACTAGGCCCAGAGCCGTTCGATGGAGTTCTCGCTACAGTGATCCGGTGAGCGGTCGCGGCCTTCGGGCCTTCACGATCACCGGCGCCCTTGTCCTGGCGGCACTCGCCCTCAGCCATGAGCTGATCTACCTGCTCGCCCACGGCTTCGGCGATGGCTACGCCCGTGCGATGCAGGAGGGTGGCCACGACCGCTACTGGACGAGCTTCGTCCTCATCGTCCTCGTCGTGACTGGCTGCCTCGGAGTGATCGCCGCGGCGCAGTGGCGTCGACTCCGGCGACTCGCGGCCGACGTCCAGGCGGGCACCGCCCGGCTCAACGGCGGCGGTCTCGACCGGTTCCTCGAGCTCCTTCGACCGCTTTGGCTCCGGGTGTCCGCCGGCACGATCGCCGCCTACCTCATCCAGGAGAACGTTGAGACGGCGAGCATCGGGGCGGCGGTGCCCGGCCTTGGCGTCCTCGGCGGCGAGCACGCGATCGCGCTGCCGGTCCTGCTCGCGGTCAGCCTCGTCGTCGCGGCGGTCGGCGCGCTCGTCGCCTGGCGACGCGAGGTCCTGCTGGCCCGCATCCGCGCCGCCGCGCGACGCCCGCTTCGGGCTCCCGCCACGAACCTTCGCCCGGCCCTGGTCATCGATCGTCCTGCCGGTCGCCGCGAGGGACGCCGCAACGGCGTCCGGGCACCTCCGCTCGGGCTCATCCAGCCCGCCTGATCCCACCCGCCATCGCCGGAGGGGTGGGATCCCTCTCCGGAGGTGTTTCCTTGGCGCGCCCCTTCCTCTGCGCGGTCATCTGCGCCGCGCTCCTGTCGCTCCTCGCCAGCCCCGTCCTCGCCCACGCCGAGCTCGTCTCCGCGACACCCGGCCCGGGCGATGTCGTCGAGGGCGCCCCGGCGGAACTCGTCGCGACCTTCAACCAGGACCTCGACCCGTCGCGAACGTCGCTCGAGGTCCGTGACGCGTCCGGGTCGACCGTCGCCCGTGGCGGCGAGCTCGGCGATGGTCCCCGGGATTTCCGCCTGGCCCTGCCCCACCTTGAGGCCGGCGAGTACGAGGTTCGCTGGACGTCGTTCTCGGCCGAGGACGGCGAGCTCGCCCGCGACTCCTACACGTTCACGGTCGTCGCCGCGCCGAGTCCGTCGCCATCGCCGTCACCGTCACCGCCGTCCACGGCGCCGTCCGCCTCGCCCACCACGCTCCCGGCCACGCCGTCACCTGTGCCGAGCGCGACACCGGGATCCGAAACAACGTCCGCGGGTGGCGACGGCGTCCTCCTCCTTCTTCCAATCCTCGCCGCGCTTGTGGTCGCCGGCTCGATCGTCTGGCTTGTCCGGCGGCGTGCAACATGACGCGGGTCATGGCTTTCGTCGTGATGCTCGCCGTCGCGCTTGCGGCGCCGGCGACCGCGCTCGCCCACGGCGCCGCACAGGGGCCGCCGCCCACCGACCCGCTCGGGATCGCCCTCGCCTGGCACCTCGACCTGTCGCTCATCCTCGCGCTCGCGGTGGCGGCGGCCGCATATCTGTCCGCTGCCCGCTCGGTCAGCGCGATCCACCGAGCGAACCCATGGCCGACGCGTCGGACCCTCGCCTACCTGGCCGGTGTGACTGCCGTCGGACTGGCCCTGCTCTCGCCGGTCGACACGCTGTCCGACGACCTCCTCACCGTCCACATGGTCCAGCACCTGCTGCTCGTGGCGGTCGCAGCACCGCTGTTCGCCCTGAGCGGGGTCGGGACGCTCGCCCTCCGGGCGGCATCGCCCGAGGTGCGCAACCGCTACCTGCTGCCGTTCCTCCACAGCCGCTTGGTGAGTGGCCTGACATTCCCGGTCGTCGGCTGGATCGCCTTCGCCGGCGTGATGTGGGGCTCGCACTTCACGACGCTCTACAACGCGGCGCTCCTCGACGACGGCGTCCACGCCATCGAGCATCTGCTCTACCTCGGCGCGGCCTGCCTGTTCTGGTGGCCGCTCCTCAGCCCCGATCCGCT
>JAKAMV010000185.1 GCA_021812735.1 Chloroflexota bacterium
CCCGGATCGGAGACCGACGCGTCCTGGCGCTCGTGGCGGCGTTCCTGCGCGCCGGCATCCTCGGCGAGGATGGCGTCGAACGGGACACCGCCACCGGCACCCCGCAGGGCGGCATCCTCTCCCCGCTGCTCGCCAACATCGCCCTCTCGGTCCTCGACGAGCACTTCGTCGCGGCCTGGGCGGCAATGGGGGCGCACTCGGGCGCGCGCCAACAGCGGCGGCGCACGGGGCTGGCCACGTATCGGCTCGTCCGCTATGCGGACGACTTCGTCGTGCTCGTGGCCGGCACCCGTGCCCACGCCGAGGCGGTGCGCGACGAGGCCGCGGCGGTGCTGGCACCGATGGGCCTGCGCCTGTCCCCGGCCAAGACGAGGGTCGTCCACATCGACGAGGGTTTCGACTTCCTGGGCTTTCGCGTCAAGCGGCACCAGAAGCGGGGCACGGACCGGCGCTTCGTCTACACCTACCCGTCCAAGACGGCTCTCGCGACCGTCAAGGCGAAGGTGCGGGCGCTGACCCGAGGGGCGACGGACCTCTCGCTCGCCATCCTCCTGCACCGGCTCAACCCGGTGCTCCGGGGATGGACCGCCTACTTCCGGCACGGCGTGTCGAAGCGGACCTTCAACTACCTGCGCGCCTTCGTCTGGCGCCGGGTTGTCTGCTGGCTCCGCCACAAGCACCGCCGGGCCAACTGGAAGCAGCTGCGCCGGCGCTCCCTTCCGGGGTGGTGGCCGACGGAGGGTGAGGTGACCCTGTTCAACCCGGGCGCGGTGGTGGTCAGCCGCTACCGCTACCGGGGTCGGAGTATCCCCTCGCCGTGGACCACAGCGAGTAGCAGGATCGGCAGGTGACGCCACGGGTTGAGGTCGTGGAGAGCCGGATGCGTGGCAACACGCACGTCCGGTTCGGAGGGCGGGCCGGGGAGACGGAACGGCCGAAAGGTCGTCACCGCGCCTCGGTCCGACCCTACTACGTGAAAGTGCGGGACGCCGGTCGGGTGGTGTCGATGGCCTGTCTCGTGGCGATCGGGGTGGCCGCCTCGGGTGAACGGCGGGTGTTGGGCCTCGAGCTCGCCGCCGGCAACGACGAGGGCAACGCCTGGGCGGGCTTCGTGCGGAGCCTCCTGGAGCGCGGACTCACGGGGGTGCGGCTCGTCACCTCCGACGCCCACCGGGGGATCGTGGACGCCGTGCACGCCCAGCTCCTCGGCGCCGCCTGGCAGCGCTGTCGCGTGCACGCCACCCGCAACGCCCTCGATCTCGTGCCCCGCGGCAGCCAGGACATGGTGGCGGCCGCGGTCCGCAGCATCTTCGAGCAGCCCGACGAGCCCTCCGCCTCGGCGCAGCTGCGCCGGGTGGCGGATGGCCTGGCTCCCCGCTTCCCGGCCGTGGCGGACCTGCTGTTGGAGGCGGAGCCCGATCTGCTCGTCCACCTCACCTTCCCCGAGGCCCATCGTCGGCAGATCAGGAGCACCAATCCCCTGGAGCGCCTGAACAAGGAGATCAAGCGCCGGACCGCGGTGGTGGGCATCTTCCCCACCCGCGCGGCCGTGCTGCGCCTGGTGGGCATGGTGCTCGCCGAGCAGGACGACGAGTGGCAGGACGGCCGGCGTTACTTCAGCCCGGAGTCGATGGCCCTCATCGATGCCATCCCCAAGGAGGAGGTGCCGGCGCTGCTGATGGCGAGCTAAGCAAGACGTGGGCGCGAGGATGCCGCGCTGTTACACCACGAACTGGGACTTGACCGCATCGAGGGCACCCAGGCCCGGGACGCGTACCGCCGGCGGGAGACGCGTAGGGCGATAGCGCCTGCATGGTGCGGCGGCGCTAGCCTGTAGCGAGACGACGGCCCGCCAGCACGTCAGTCAGGGGCTGCGACGCCTCCGAGACGTGCTGGCGGCCCGGGTAGAGGTGGCACCATGAAGGCACGATCGGCGCAGGACGGACCGCGTGACGCGGATGTGGAACGGAGGCTGCAGGCGGGCGATCCCCCGCCGGCTGGCCCAGCGCTGGCGGCCGAGCTCGCCGCGGCGCTCGCGCGGACGAGGACGGCGGTGGGCGCCTCCACGCCCCAGCGGGGCGCAGCGGGCGCGCCGTCGGTCAGCGCTCCCCTCCGGCGCAGACCCGTGATCCGAGATGGCCAGCCCGTGGCCGCGTTCATGCGGCATCCGGCGCCGTGGGGGCTCCTGCACGTCGCCGTCGGCGAGCGTGGCCTGGTCGCCATCGAGCTCGCCGCGGAGACGGACGACTTCGCCGCGGAGCTCGCGCAGCGCCTCGGCGGCGGTGTCGTCCCCGCTGGCCCCGGGATCCCCCAGCCTTGGCGAGAGACGCTGAGCGCGGCGGCCCGCCAGCTCGAGGAGTACTTCGCGGGCCGCCGCCCGGCCTTCTCCCTGCCCGTCGACCTGCGCGCTTCGCCGTGGGACCGGCTCGTCCTCGACGCCACGCGGCGCGTCTCGTACGGCGAGGTGATGAGCTACGGGGAACTGGCACGTGCCATCGGCCGGCCACGGGCGGCGCGCGCGGTGGGGGGCGCGCTGGGACGCAACCCGATTCCATTGGTGATCCCCTGCCACCGGATCGTGGCCGCCGACGGGAGACTCGGCGGCTACGGCGGCGGGCATGGGACACGGGCCCGCATGCTCGACGTGAAGCGTTCGCTGTTGGCGCTCGAGGGAGTGCGGCTCGCGCGGTAGCGCGAGCGGTAGCGGGCCCGGTAGCGCGCCCGGCCGGCTCTGGCCGCGGCGGCGCAGCGACCGCCCCCACCCCTGGGGGGCCTATTGGCGGCCTACCAGTCGAACTCCCCGTCCTCGATGCGGGCCTGCTGCTCTTCCGTGAGCGCGGGCCAGAGCCCGTCCATCAGCTCCCGGATCTGGACCACGGCCTCTCGGTCGCCCTCCTGGTCGGCCGCGCGCAGCAATCGCGCCAGCTCCGCGTAGTCGGCGAGTGCCGCGTCGGGGTCCGCCTGGCGGACGGCCTGCGCGGCCGGGTCGGGCGCACCATCGATCGTCTCCCGCACCACATGGGACAGGCGGGGCTCCTCGGTTGCCGGCATGCTGCACCTCCGTGAGAGCGGGGGCTTCCGCGGCCGACAGCGTACACGGGTCGCCCAGCTCCGGCCAGGGCCTGTCGGCCCGGATCGCGTCGCGGCCGCCCGAAGCGCCGGGATGAGCCGATCGTCGGACGGGCAGATCAGAGGCGCGGCACGGGGCGCATCGGGTAGACGCCCACGACCACCCGCACCTCCGGGTCCATGGACAGCTCGACGCCGATCTCGCCCTGGCGCAGGAGCTCCTGCAGGAGTTCGGACTCGCGGCCCGGCAGGCCCAGGTAGACCGGGCCTTGCGGCGTCTCCACGCGCGAAACCTCGTCCGTCTCGCCACCGAGCTCGAAGCGGCGGCGCAGCTCGTGGAGCGGTACATAGGGCCGCGATTTGATGAATCGCCGCAGCTGGGCCGCGGTGCAGGCCCGCGCGAAGTGTTCGGCCTCCGAGACGCCATCTGGAACCGCGCCTGGAGGGAGCGGGTGCCCGGCGATCTCGGGCCCGTCGGCGGCGGGCCGGGTCGGGATGGCGGAAGGGTGGTGGATCTCGGTCACAGGCTCATGCATACGACGACGGCGCCGCAAGGTTCGGGCCCCGCGCAACGCGCTGCGCTCGCTGGCGGATCATAGCACCGGGCCGCGGTGGCCCCTCCCCGGCGGCCCACCGGCCGCGCTGCCGCGGCGCCCGCGGGGGCTGCGACCGACGGCGTGCCGCGTCCCCTTCCGCGCGCCGCGCCTACGTGCCGCGCACCACCAGGAGCTCGCGCGGCGCCTCGTTGAGCACGTCCGGCCCGTCCGCGCCGCACACCACGATATCCTCGATGCGGGCCCCGTACCGGCCCTCGAGGTAGATCCCCGGCTCCACGCTGAACGCGTACCCCGCACGTAGGGGCTCCGCGTTGCCCGCCACGAGGTAGGGGTCCTCGTGTCCCTCGAGCCCGATGCCATGTCCGATGCGATGGATGAACGCCGCCCCGTACCCGGCCGCCGCGATGATGGCGCGGCCGACGGCATCGATCCGTTCCGCGGCAACGCCCGGGCGCACCGCGGCCGTGGCCGCCGCCTGCGCGCGCCGCAGGACCTCGTAGAGCCGCTGAAACGCCTCGTCCGGGCCCAGGCCTTCCTCGCCGGTCACCCACAGCGTGCGCGTGATGTCGGATCCATAACCCCGGTAGGAACCACCGATATCGAGCACGATCGGCTCCCCGGCCGCGATGCGGCGATCGGACGCCTCGTGATGGGGCGACGCCGAATGCGGTCCGCTGCCCACGATCGCGAACGCTGCGGTCTCGTGCCCTTCGTCGAGGAGCCGCTCGCGCACTTCGCGCGCCACGTCGGCCTCGGGCCGCCCGAGGAGCCGGCCCGCTGCGATCGCCAGCACGACCCGATCGGCGGCGTGGGCGGCTGCGCGCAGCAGCGCGATCTCGTCGGCATCCTTCGCCATACGCAGCGGGCGCAGCACGTCCGACGCGAGCCCGAACGGGGTGCCTGGGAAGACGGCCTGGAGCCGTAAGACGAACGACGCCCAGAGCCGCTCGGAGACCAGCAGCCGCGGGACGGCGGTCGCCCCGGGCGCCGACCCGGCCGGGCGGTCATGTCGCGGTCCGGTGCTGCCCGGCGCTGCGGGCGAGGGCGCGCGCGACGCCACCAGCGCCGGCACGAGCGCGACCGGGTCCGCCGTCTCTTCCCAGGGGACCACACGTACGAGCCCGGCCGCGGCGGCCGGTGCGAGCGCCGCACGGGGGACCTCCAGGCGCGGCACCAGCAGCGCGGGGGCGTCTGCGGTGGACAGCACGAGGAGCGTCAGCCGCTCGAGGTTCATGGCATCGTAGCCGGTCAGCCAGCGCAGGTCCGCGCCCACGCCAACCAGCAGGGCCAGGTCTCCTGTCCGAGACAGCGCCTCGCGCGCCGCGCCGAGCCGCGCAGCGAAGCGCGCAGGCGGGATGCCGAGCTCCGCCGTGGAGCCCTGGGTCACGCCGGTCGCGCCGCGCTCATGCGCCGCCGACCCAGTCATCGCCCGCATGTCGGGCCGCCAACCTCCCCACCCAGCCGCCCAGGACCTGCGGGCCGCTCGCGAAGAGGCGCCCATAGGCGTACACCTCCGACGCCCCCGCCGCCCGCGCCGCCTGCCGGCCCGCCCGATCGTCGTGCTGGCCGACGGCGACGACGGCCGTGCCCGCTTCAGCCGCGCGACGGATCGCAGCGAGTCCATCGTACGCACGGCTCGTCAGGTCGACGACCAGGCCGGCCGGCCGACGCGTCGCGTCCACCAGCCTCCGGTCGAGCGAGTCGAGGTCGCGCAGCAGCACCGCCCGCGCACCAGCGTCGCGGACGAGGCGGTCCAGGCGCGTCGCCCAGATCAGGTCGTCGGCAAGGATCGCGACGAGCGGGCCGCTGGTCACCGTGGCGCTAGGCCGCCGCGTGCTGGCCGGCCCGTTCGATCGCCGCGTTGGGGTCCGTGCCCGCCAACACCGCCTCGGCGTAGCGGCTGGCGAAGCGCCCCGCCGCCTCTTCCGGCACGATCTGCCGGATCTGGTCCGGCGTCAGCTCGTAACCGTAGCGCACCGCCGCGATGTTCTCCACGCGGTACTTGGCCGGCAGCGCCGCGGCGAGCGCCGCCTCGTCGAACGAGACGTTCGCCAGCCGCAGCAGCCGTCCCAGCGCGATCATGTTGCCGAAGAGGTCGCGCCCAAAGTGCTTCACGCCCAGCTCGAGGAACGGGATCTCTTCGGCGCGCTCCCCGGGCTTGGCGAGCCCGATGTCGCAGACCACGTAGTCGCTCTCCAGGTGGTTCGGACCGCGGTCCGCGAGGCGCAGCGTGACGTCTGCGTGCTCCACGACCGGGTTGGCGATCGGCTGGTCGGAGTATTTCAGGAACGCCTCGCTCATCCCGCCGCGGACGCTCGAGTCGTAGTCGTAGAGGAGCGTCACCTCGTAGCCCATGGCGCCCAGCAGCGTGGCCATCGTGTTGCCGATGACCCGCACGCCCTGGCCACCGACGCCGTCGATGACGATCGCGCGCTCGGTCATGCCTCGCCGCTCCCGTTCTTCGAACCGGCGCCCACCACGACCGGCTCGGCTTCGGCCGGCTTCCCCTTGACGATCCCCAGCTGGTGGTACGCGAGCTGGGTCGATCCAGGCGGCGCCTGCCGGTACTCCTTCTTGTAGTAATTCAGCATCTCGTTCGCGCTCGGGAAGCCGATCCGCCGCCCGTTGTTCTCGATGCACTGGCTGGTGATGTCGACGAACGCGAACCCGGGCCACTCGATCGCTTCCTTGATCGCCCGGCGCATCTGGCCCTGGTGGTAGACCGTGGTCTTGGCGTAGAAGGCGTTCGGGTTGGTGTTGACGAGCCCCTGCAGGTTTACGGGGCTGAAGGTCGCGCCCTCGGGGGACGAAACGGTCTTCGTCCCCACGGGCGTGGTGGGCCCCGTCTGGCCGCCGGTCAGGCCGTAGATCTCGTTGTTGTTGCAGAGCACCGTGATCGACGGGTTGCGGCGGATCGCGTGCAGCAGGTGGTTGCCGCCGATCGACGTGAGGTCGCCGTCGCCGGAGACCACGATCACGTTGAGCTCGGGGCGCACCGTCTTGATCGCCTCGGCGACGGGCAACGTGCGCCCGTGCAGCGTGTAGACCGAATCGAATTGCATGTAGGCACCCATACGCCCGGTGCAACCGATGCCGGTCACGATCACCGTGTTCGTCTTGTCCAAGCCCAGGTCGTCCATCACCATGGCCAGCTGGGTCATGATCAGGCCGATCCCGCAGCCCGGGCACCAGATCGTGGGGAAGAGTTCGGTCTTGAGCTTGTCCTTGTACGACATGCGCGGTACGGACCTCGGTTCGTGTGGCGGCGCGGCAGTGCTCACGAAACGGTCGCTTCGGCCAGGTCGCGCGGGAGCAGGCCGATCCGATCGAGCCCTTCGCGGACGGCCTCGAGGCTCATCCGTCCGCCGAGCAGCGGCACGCGGTGGACGTCACGGTAGAGGACACGCTCGACGACGGACGCGTACTGGCCGTCGCTGCCCTCGATGACGATCAGCCGCTTGTAGCGCGGGGCGATCTCGCGCAGCTGGTCCTGCAGCACCGGCCAGATGCGGATCGGCCGGAAGAGCGCGAAGTGCGGCGCGAGTGGCTGCGCGATGCGGCGGGTGATGCCGAACGCGATCACGAGCGTCTCGGCATCCTTGTTCCACCCGTACTCGTAGAACGCGTAGCGCTCGGCGACCTCGAGGCGCCGCTCCTTCGCCTCCTCGTACTGGCGGATGAACTCGTCCGCGTCGGCGGTGGCCGGCTCGCCGTCGGGATAGGTCGCCACGCCGCTGAAGAGTCGCGTGTGGCCGGAGGCGAGCGGTTCCAGCGTGCGCGGCACGATGGGCACGTCGATCGTGTCCAGGTCCACGATCTCGTTGAGGTGTCCGAGGAAGGCGTCGGAGAGGAGCACCACCGGCGACTGACTCTCCTCTGCACAGTTGAACGCCTGGATCGTGTACTCGTAGCACTCGGCGACCGAGGACGGGTAGAAGACGATGCTCGTGTAGTCCCCCGAGGACCCGTAGCGCGTCTGGAGGATGTCGCCCTGGCCTGGCATGGTGGGCATGCCGGTCGCCGGGCCGACCCGCTGCACGTCGACGAAGACCGTCGGCACACCGAGCTTGTGCGCGTACCCGATCGCCTCCTGCATCAGGCTGAACCCGGGGCCTGAGGTGGCGGTGAACGACTTCGCTCCCGCGAGACTCGCGCCGATGATCGCGTTGGCGCTGGCGATCTCGTCCTCCGCCTGCAGGAACCGGAACTCGGGGTGCTTCGCCGCGTAGACGGACGCGGCCATCAGGATTTCGCTGCTCGGGCTGATCGGGTAGCCGGCAAAGTAGGTGGCACCCGCCTTCACTGCCCCCAGGAGTACCGCCTCGTTGCCCTGGAGGAGCCGCTTGGCCATGCTCGTCCTGCCTCCTACGTCGGGTTCGCCCGGTCCACGTCCGGCGCGCTCTCGACGTCCGTGATGCCGCGATTGGGATCGGTGCCGGCCACGGCAGGCCCGCGTGCCGTGTCGGGTAGCCCGGATCGCTGCGGCAGGCGACCCCGACCGCGCGACCCCGGCGCGGCCTCCTGGGTGCCGGTCGCGGCGGTCGCGGCGGCGCGCACGGGGAGCACCTCGATGGCGAGGTCGGGGCAGTACCGCTCACAGAGGCCGCAGCGGATGCAGTTCTCGACCTCGATGATCGCATCGTGCGTCAGAACGAGGCTGTCCTTGGGGCAGATCTCGACGCAGATGTTGCAGCGCTTGCACCAGTCGTCGACCCAGCGGATATTGACGTAGTCGACGATCGTGGGGGGCCGTCGGACCCGCTGCGTCGTGGGGGCGTACAGCGTAGCCGTCGCAGAAGTCCTCGCTGGTGTCCGCCGGCCGCACGCGCGCACCGGTCGGAACCCTAAGAGTCTACCCATTTCGACACGCGAAGGTGCGGCCCGCCGGCCGTTGTTGAGATGCGGGCGGGTCGTCCGGCCGCTGCGTCGTCCGTCCGCCGCGTGACAGTCCGCTGGACCCGGTCCGGTCCGTTGGCCCCGTTGCCGGCGCGAGCGGGTGCGCCGCGCGTCGCGCGACGCGCGCCGGCGCCTGTTAGCCTCGGCCGATGCGGCGTCGTCACCTGGTCGGGATCGCGCTGGTCATCATCTCCGCCTGCGGGTACGGCTCCGGACCGCTGCTGGCGAAGGGCGTCTACGCCGCCGGCATCGACTGGCTCACCCTGCTCGCCTGGCGCTTCACGTTCGCCGTCGCACTGACCTGGGGTTGGGTACTCCTCTGGCCGTCGGGCCGCGGGGCATTACGGCGGTTGACGCCGCGCCGCGCGGCCGTGCCCGTGGCGCTCGGGATGCTCTTCGCCGGCAACGCGGCCACCTACTACGCCGCGATCGAGCGCGCCCCGGTCAGCCTCGTGGCGTTGCTGCTGTACGTCTATCCGGCGCTCGTGGCGGTCTTCGCCATGCGCTTCGGGCGGGCGTTCGAGGGGCGCCGGCCGTGGATCGCGCTCGGGATCGCCACGCTCGGCGCCGCGTTCACGGTGGGCGGGATCCGGGCCGGCACGGACACGCTCGGCGTGGCGCTGGCGATCGCGTCCCCGATCATCTACAGCGGCTACATCCTGCTCGCGGCGCGCTTCGCGGGCGAGCGACGCGGGGTCACGGCGGAGGCCCGCCGGTCCGGCAGCGGCGCCGACGACGCGGTCCCGCCAGCCGTCGCGGCGGCTCTCATGATCGTCGGCACGTGGCTCGTCTTCGCCACGCTCAGCGTCGTCGGCCGCGAGCCGGCCCTACCTTGGCAGGTCCCGGCCGCCGCCTGGCCCGGGCTACTGGGGATCGCTATCCTCTCCACCGCGCTCGCGATCGCGGCGTTCTACGCAGGGGTGAGCCGGATCGGCGCGGCCCAGGCCGCCCTGATCAGCACGATCGAGCCGGTCTTCGCGGTCACGCTGGCCGTGCTGCTGTTGGGCGAACGGCTCGGGCCCCTCCAGGCGCTCGGGGGCGTGCTCGTCGTGGCGGCGGTACTGCTGGCGCAGACCGGTCAGTCGGTGGCGGCGCGGGTCGCGCTCCCGTGAAGCTCTCCCCGCGGCCGCCTGCGATGGGGCGGGCCGCACGTTCCAACGGCTCAGGTCGTCGACGACCGGCGTGCGAGGCCGGGGCCCTATCGGCCGGGGTGCCGCCTCCCCTCGCGGAGCACGCTGCGCAGCATGAAGAGCACGTTCGCCGGACGCTCCGCTAGACGGCGCATGAAGTACGGGTACCATTCCGTCCCGAAGGGGACATAGACGCGCACCGTGTACCCCTGCCGCGCCAGGCTCAGCTGCAGGTCGCGCCGCACGCCGTAGAGCATCTGGAACTCGAAGCGGGACCGCTCGATCCCCTCCCGCTCCGCGAACCCCCGCACCCACGAGATCAGCAACGCATCGTGCGTAGCGAGCGCCGGGTATTCCCCCTCGAGGAGCAGCGCCTCGGCGAGCCGCCGGAAGCTGTCGTCGACGTCGAGCTTGTGCGGAAAGGCGACCTCGGCCGGCTCGTCGTAGGCGCCCTTGCAGAGGCGCACGCGGATGCGCTCACGGTTCAGCATCGCGATGTCCGCGGCGCTGCGACGCAAGTACGCCTGGATCACCACGCCGACGTTCGGATGCACGGCGTGGACCTCGCGCACCAGCTCGAGCGTGCGCTCGGTGTGGTGATGGTCCTCCATGTCGACGCGCACGAAGGCGTCCAGCTCGGCGGCGTGCGCCACGATGCGCAGCAGATGCGCCCGGCAGAGCGCCTGATCGACGTCGAGGCCGATCTGCGTGAGCTTCACGCTGACGTTGCGGTCGAGCCCGCGCTTGGTGAGGGCATCGAGCACCTCCACGTAGCGTTCGGCTGCCGTCTGGGCGGCCTCGACGGTCGTCACCGACTCGCCGAGTACGTCCACGGTGGTGGCGAGCCCCTGGGCGTGCAGACGCTCGAGGGCGACGAGCGCGTCGCTCAGACGCTCACCCGCGACGAACCGCTGCACGGTGCCCCTGGTCAGCGCGCTGCGGGCCGCCAGCTGGGCCAACCGACGGCGGCGAGACCCCCAGAGAAAGGCTGCGCGGAGCGCGCGGGCGGCGCCGTCCCGTGCCGTGTCGCGGATCCAGCCGCCTTGCCCGGCGTCCGTCTCACTCATCAGGTCGTTCCTCCTGTCCTGGGCCATCGCCTTCTGCATCCGACCCCATGTCGACCTTGCCCGCCCGTTCGTCCGACGATGCGCCGCGCCCCGCCGACCTGCGGCCGCCAGACTCTTGGTCCACCAGCGGGTCCGAAGCGGAGTATTCCGCGGCCTCTGCTGACGCGGCGGCCTCTTCGGCGGCCTCTTCTGCCGCGGCGGCGAGTGCCACCAGCGCCACCTTCGCCGACTCCGCGCGCTGGAACGCCTCGAGACGTCCACGCTGCCGTGCCCGGATCGCCTCGCGCAGCAGCTCTTCCGGGACCGTGCCCGCGAGCGATCCGTCCGTCTGCCGATACAACCGGCAGCCGGCGCTCGGTTCCGCCGCTGGAGGCGGAGGCGCCACGTCCACGCCGTTCAGGCGCACCGTCGGTGAACCCACGAACCCCAGGAACTCGGCGTCGTCCCGGCCGTTCACGAGCACCAGCTCGATCGGCGTCTCGATCGCGTCGCGGGAGAGGATGCGGTGCAGCGCGGCCCGCGTGCGTTCCCAGTGCGGACAGTCGAGGGAGTAGAGCAGCTCGACGCGCAGATCGGACACGTCAGGCAGCGGGGGCTCCGGGCGGTTGCGATCCGCGCCCGTCCGGGGCCAGATCGGTGCCGGGGGTACTCGGTACGGCCAGTGTGCCGGGGGCCCCGGCCGCGCCGGCATCTGCGGCGGCATCTGCGCTCGAAGAGGCCACGGGCACGCCCGACCCTTCCGTCCGCGCCCGCCGCACCGCCACCTCGCCGATCAGCGACCGCGCCTCCAGGCGGATCCTGCGCCGTGCCGCGGCGAAATCCGCGGTCTCCGCGCGCACGTCGCCCAGCAACGCACCGGACACGCGCCCCAGCGCCTCGCCGACACCGAGCCAACTCGAGATGCGGACGGCGGCCGGGACGTCAGGGGGCAGCAGGACGCGGATGTCGCCGATCGCGCTGCTCACGTGGATCGGCGTCTCGCCATCGGGAAAGGTGGCGCGCGTGAGGTCGAGCCGGATCTCGCCGATCAACGTCTCGATCAGCATCGGGCCGGCCTGCAGGGGGCCGGCCAGCTCGATCTCGCCGACGAACCGCCGCTCGTGGATCGCCGCCTGTCCCCACGGCCACGCCCCCGCTCCCCAGCCGCCCCCGGGGTCGGGCCAGCCCCGCGTCGCGCCCGCGCCTCCCCATACAGGCCCGGCCGTGCGGGTCCCCCACGGAGTCGCCCGCGCTCCTTCGGCGCCCAACCAGGGCGCTTCGGCGGCGGGACGCGAGGCGTCGGATCGCGAGGCGTCGGAATCGGGGGCAGGCCACTCGGCGGGCGGTCGGGCATCCCGCCGGTCTCCGGCGGCGATCATCAGCCAGAGCCCGAATCCGACGATCAGGAGTGGCCAGAGCCAGCGAAACGACTGCGCGAGCCCGACGTCGCCGCCGACCGTGCCCAGCAGGGCCAGGACGCCGACGACGAGAACGATCGCCCCGATGACCTCCCCCGCAGAACGCATGCGGTCATGCTACGCGGCCGTGCCGCGGGCGTCAGCGCGCAATCGCACGCCACGCGGGTCCTCCGCGACCCCGCGCGCCACACGGCGCCGACCGAGCGGATCGGTGCGCGAGCGCGTCAGAGGCGTTCGAACCGCGCCTGGAAGAAGCGCAGGTACTTCGGCTCGTAGACCATGCGCAGGCCGCGCACCTGGTCCCGCTTCTCGTAGAGCTCCGCCACCGACTCCCACGTCACGTCCATGTGCGCCTGCGTGTAGACGCGCCGCGGCAGGGTGAGCCGGACCAGCTCGAGCTTCGGGTAGTTGTGGTCGCCGGTGGTCGAGTTGCGCCCGGCCGACACGATCCCGCGCTCCATCGCCCGCACGCCCGAATCGACGTAGAGCTCGGCGGCCAGCGTCTGCGCCGGGAACTCGTCCTGCGGGATCTGCGGGTAGAAGCGCTTCGCGTCGAGGAAGATCGCGTGCCCGCCGATCGGCAGCACGATCGGCACCCCCTCGTCGATGAGGTGCCTGCCGAGATACTCGACCTGCCCGATGCGCGCCCGGATGTGGTCCTCCTGCACCGACTCCTCGATCCCGCGCGCCATCGCCTCCATGTCGCGCCCGGCCATGCCGCCGTACGTGTGGAGCCCCTCGTAGACCACCACGAGGTTGCGGGCCTCGTCGAAGAGGTCGTCGTCGTTGAGGGCGAGCCAGCCGCCGATGTTGACGAGCGCATCCTTCTTCCCGCTCATCGTGCAGCCGTCGGAGAGCGAGCAGAACTCCTTCAGGATCTCGGCGACGCTCCGGTCGGACCAACCAGGCTCGCGGACCTTGATGAAGTACGCGTTCTCGACCGCCCGGGTGGCG
>JAKAMV010000186.1 GCA_021812735.1 Chloroflexota bacterium
CGATCTGCCGATCATGGCGGCGTAGGTGAGGTAGGCGTTCATGTCGCCGCCAGGAAAGCGGTTCTCCACGTGGAGGCCACCGCCGTGGCCCACCAGCCGGAAGCCGGTCGTCCGGTTGTCGCGGCCCCAGACCACATTGACAGGCGCCCAGGAGAGCGCCGCATACCGCTTGTACGAGTTGACGAACGGGGCGATGAACGGGGCCAGCTCACGCGAGAGCTTCATCATCCCCGCCATGAACTGGGAGCCCTGCTCGGACAGGCCGTAGGGCCCCTCCTTCTCGCCCGGCGCCGCGTGCATGAGGGGGCGCCCGTCCTCGAGGCCCCAGATGCTCATGTGGAGGTGGCCCGAGGAGCCGGTCCACCGGTGGTCGGGCTTGGCCATGAACGTGATGCCCCAGCCGTTGAGATAGGCGATCTCCTTGGCGCCGTGCTTGAAGATCACGGTCCGGTCGGCCGACTCGAGCACGTGGTCGTAGCGGATGTTGACCTCGTGCTGGCCGCTTGCGGCCTCGCCCTTGGAGAACTCGATCGGGATGCGCGCCTCGGTCATGAGGTTGCGGAGCAGGCGATGGAGCGGCTCGGCCTTGGTCGCCTGCAGTAGGTGATAGTCCTCGTTGTAGTAGCCGAAGGGCTTTGGCACGGGCCAGCCGCGATCGGCCAGGCTCTCCCAGCTGTCCTTGAGGACGTAGTACTCGAGTTCGGAGCCGCACCGGATGTCGAGGCCCATCTTGGCTGCGCGCTCGACTTGGCGCTTGAGGATGGTCCGCGGGCTGACCGGGATCTCCTCGCCCGTCTCCTCGTCGGCCGCGTCGGCCAGCACCAGCGCGGTCTTCTCGAGCCACGGCAGCACGCGCAGCGTGTCCCAGACCGGGTCGGCGATCCAGTCGCCGTAGCCGGTGTCCCAGTTCATGAGGGTGAACCCGTCGGGTGTGTTCATCTCCATGTCGGTGCCCAGCAGGTAGGTGCAGAAGTGGGCGCCGTGGTCGATGACCCCGTTGAGGAACGCCTGGGCCTGCACCCGCTTGCCGACGAGCCGGCCCTGCATGTCGGTGATCGCGACGATCAGGGTGTCGATCTCGCCCGACCGGACCTGGGCCTCCAGCTCCTCGAGGCGGGGATGCTTGGCTCGGCTGGCGCGGGCGGGGGCGGCGTGTCCGGTGGCGGCTCGGTTCTGCTTGGGCATCGCTGGCGTTCCTCTCGGATCGGGGTGGGGCGTGGAGGACGAGGAGGGGCTATTTCGCGGTCATGGCGCCGTCGGCGACGATGACGGCTCCGGTGACGAAGGAGGACTCGTCCGACGCGAGGAAGAGGGCGACATTCGCCAGTTCGCGCGGCTCGCCCGGGCGGCCGATCGGCTGGAACGAATCGATGGTGGCGTAGACCTCCGCCAGGCCGCCCAGCATCTCGGCGTGCGCGTAGTTGATCGGCGTGTCGACCCAGCCCGGGGCGAGCGCGTTGCAGCGGATGCCCTGCTTGGCGTAGTCGAGCGCGATGCCCTTGCTGAGCATCACGATGGCGCCCTTGGAGGTGGCGTAGATCGTCAGGTACGGCTCCGCGACCAGGCCGTTGACAGACGTCGTGTTGATGAGCGAGCCGCCGCCCTGCCGCAGCATGTGCGGGATCGCATAGCGGCAGCCGTAGATGCAGCCCTTCACGTTGACGTTGAGCGTGCGGTCCACGATCTCGTCGGGGACCTCGTGGAAGATCCCCGGGATGTTCACGCCGGCGTTGTTGAACGCCACGTCCAAACGGCCCCAACGCTCCACGGTGCCGTCGGTGTAGGCCCGCACCTGGGCGGGATCCGAGACGTCGGCCGCCACGGGGAAGGCGGCGTCGCCGATGTCCCCGGCCGTCGCCTCGACGGCATCGCGGTTGATGTCCACGCAGGTGACGCGCGCACCCTCTTCGGCGAACCGGATGGCGCTGGCGCGTCCGATGCCGGACCCGGCGCCGGTGACGATCGTGACCTTGCCGGCGAGTCGGTCGCCCATCCCTGCCGTTCCTCCTGCTGCGCCGGGGCCAGCGTTCCTTGCAACAAAGTTGACACCGCCCGTTGAACCTGCGCTTACTGCGCTCCTCAAGCGGGCGGTCGCGCGGAGGGCGCGATCGTAGCGCTATTCCAGACGCGCAGAAGGAGGGTTTCGCCGCATGGCCGCTCCGCCCACTCGGGCAAGGTCAAAGGACGAGGAACGCCTGCACCAGCTCGGCTACGCCCAAGAGCTGCGGCGCGGGATGAAAACGTTCTCCAACTTCGCGGTCTCGTTCACGATCATCTCGATCCTGTCGGGCTGCCTGACGCTGTTCGGGTTCGCGATGAACACCGGCGGCCCCGCCGTGATGACGCTGGGCTGGCTGGTGGTCGGCGCGTTCGTCATCATCATCGCTCTGGGCATGGCCGAGGTCGCCTCGTCCTACCCGACGGCTGGCGGCCTGTACTACTGGGCGGCAAAGCTCGCCCCGGAGAGCGGCCGCAACGGCGCCAAGTGGAGCTGGTTCGTCGGCTGGTTCAACCTCGTGGGCCAGGTTGCGGTAACGGCCGGCATCGACTTCGGCCTCGCCTTCTTCACGACCGCGCTGTTGAACTACCTGTTCGGCTACCCGACGGATCCGACCCATGTGATCCTCATCTACGGCGTGATGCTGGTCGTCCACGCCCTGCTGAACACGTTCGGCATTCGCATCGTCGCCTTCCTCAATGACGTGTCGGTCTGGTGGCACCTCGTGGGCGTCGCCGCGATCGTCGTGGTCACAGTCCTCCTCAACCAGCACCACGGAACCTCGCTCGGCGCGGTGTTCAGCACGTTCGTGGACAACACCGGCGGCGGCGCTCAGGCCGCGGACGGCAGCACCAACCCCAGCTGGCCCGGCCCGCTGCTGGCTGGGATCCCGTTGTACGTCATGCTGATCGGGCTGCTCAACGCCCAGTACACGCTGACCGGGTACGACGCCTCCGCGCACATGTCCGAGGAGACGCATGAGGCCGACACCGCGGCCCCGAAGGGGATCATCTGGTCGGTCATCATCTCGGTCATCGCCGGGTTCATCCTGCTCGTCGCGATGAACATCGGCATCACCCCGGATCAGGTCTTCCCCGACGCCAACGGCACCGCCAACGCGGTGAACGGCTACGCGCACGCGCTCACGGCGCTGGTGCCGCCAGCCCAGATCTGGATCGACGACGCGGGCCAGACGATCGGCCTGATCGTGCTGTTCCTGGTCGTTGGCGCCCAGTTCTACTGCGGGATGTCGTCGGTGACCGCGAATTCTCGGATGATCTACGCCTTCGCTCGCGACGGCGCGATCCCTGGAAGCCGCTTCTGGCACGCGATCAACAAGCGGACACGAACCCCGACCAACTCCATCTGGCTGGCCGCTGTAGGCGCCTTCATCCTCGGCCTGCCGTACCTGTACTCGTCAACGGCCTACGCGGCGGTCACGTCGATCGCCGTCATCGGGCTGTACGTCGCCTACGTGACACCGGTCGGGCTGCGGCTGCTGGCGGGCGACAGGTTCGTCCCCGGCCCATGGCAGCTCGGGCGCTGGAGCCGCCCGATCGGCGTGATCTCGTCGGTCTGGGTTGCGGTCATCTTCGTGCTGTTCATGCTGCCGCAGGTCCAGCCGATCAACATCAGCACCTTCAACTACACCCCGGTGGTGTTCTTGGTGGTCCTCGGCGGGGCCGCGCTGTGGTACGCCGTGTCGGCCAAGAACTGGTTCAAGGGACCCAAGGTGCAGGGCACCGCGGAGGAGCTCGCCGCCATCGAGCGCGACCTCGAGCTCGAGAGCTAGCCGCGCCCGTCCCGTCGTTCGTTGTTGCAGGGCCCGGAGGCACCGCCTCCGGGCCCTGGGGCTCCTTGTCCGCGGACCAGCGGCAAAGGCGTTCGTCGTCCATGCACGCGTTGCCGTGATCGCGGACCACCGGGTGCCAGCCCGCAGCCGGATCGGGACCAGAGCCGCTTTCCTGCGCGGCGCCCGCGAGTGGCCCTGCGCCGGCGCCCGCCAGTGGCCGCGTCGCGGGATTGCCCGGCGGGCAATCCCGCGACGCGGTGCCCGCCCGGCGGGCAATCCCGCGCACGTGCCCGCCCGGCGGGCGGTCCGTTGCGCGGCGGGGCTCCGCTGAAGGGCAAGCACCCCAGTCGGTGCATCAGGCTGCCCGCCCGGTGGGCAACTGCAACGCAGTGCCCGCCCAGCGGGCAAGAGCCCGGGTGGCAACGCAGTGCCCGGCCAGCGGGAAAGAGCCCGGGCGGCTGCGCAGTGCCTCGCGGCGGTGCCGCAGCGGCCCGAACCCGGGCCCAGCGGCCCCAACCCGGGCCGGCCGGCGAGGCTAGTAGATGAACTTGGTGTCCGACGGGAACGTGAACGTCAGCGCGTCTGGCGCCAGCGGAGCGTTGGGCTGGTAGGACGTCACCGCGGCGTCCCGAGCCACGGTGACGCCCACCGCTTCCTCGAGCCGCAGGATGACGCCGTCGCGGCGGTCCACGGCGATGCGGACCAGGAAGTCGGGCCGGTCGCCGATGCGCTCGATCGTCCGCGGGTGGGCGCACTCCAGCACGATCGCCGCGCGCCCTGCCACCTCCGTGATGCCAACGACCTCACAGGCGCCCGTGGACAGCACGTTCTGGCAATAGCCCGCCGGGTGGATGAACAACTCCGGGAGCGACGCCATCGGCAGGCGCGTGACGGGCTCGTAGACCTTGGTCCAGCCGGGCAGTTCGTCCTGGTTCAGCCCGCGGACGCGGCGCCGAACAGGGCGCCGGGTGCCCACCCGGCGCGAGGCCGTGAACGTGCACACGGTCTGGCCGTCGCAGATCCACACCTCATGGTTCCCAGCCGCGCCGTTGGCTGGCACCGACGTCAGGACCTTCGCTCGGCCCGGGTGCTGCAGCGTCACGTCGCTGACCGTCACCTCGCTGCCACGGGTGTTGGTGGTCCGCTCCTCGATGCGCATCCGCAGGTTGCTGAAGCGCCGCTCGGCGTCCCGCATGAACGTGAACAGCGCCGCGACGGACGGGAGCGCATCGCTCAGTGCGACGATCTCCGGGCTGGGCGTTGTGCCGGCGGGGACGGGGAGGGAACCGGCCTGGTCCCACATTCGAGTCGCAGACATGGGCGCGATTGTAACGGGCCGGCGCCGCGTGTCGATGGACGTGCCGATGGACGTGCCGATTGGGGCGCGTCGGGCGCGATGCCGTCGTTTGGGCCCTTCGGTGGCCCGGACGCCGAGGATCGTGCAGACCGGGTACCGTAGCCCGACCGAAACCCGAATCGCCGCGCTGGAAGCCCGATGCCCCACCCCCGCCCCCACCTGCTGGCGGCGCCCCTGGCGGTCGCGCTGTTGGCGGGCGGGTGCGGCTCAGGGGTCGCGGGCCCCAATGCGTCCTTCGCCGGGGTCAGCATCACGATCGAGGCGCGCGGCCTCGCGTTCAACCCGGACATCGTGACGGCGCCCGCCGACATGCCGCTGCGGCTGGTCCTGGACAACCAGGACCAGGGAGTGTCCGACAACCTGCGCGTGTTTCAAGGGGACACCGAGCTGGGGCAGTCACCGGCGGTGGTCGGCCCGGGATACGTCTCGATCGAGCTGCGGCCGCTGTCCCCCGGCCGCTACCAGTTCGCGTCAACACTCCACCCGGACATGATCGGGACGATCATCGTCGCGGTTGGCGCCTCGGCGGGCCCGAGCGATCCGGCCGACACGCTGGCGCCTGACGCCCCCGCGCTCCCCGTCGAGAGCGCCTCCGGCGCGCCGGCAGGCCCCTGAACGGACTGGCCCGCGGCCCGGGCGATCCTCCCTCAGCCGCCGGCAGGCCCACCCTCGAGGCCGGGCTCGGTCATCTTCGCCGGGTCGAGCAGATCGTCGAGCCGGTCGGGCGCGACGCCCTTCTCCAGAGCGAGCTCGCGGATCGTCCGGCCTGTCTTGAGCCCCTCCTTGGCCATCGCGGCGGCGGCGTCGTAGCCGATCTCCGGCGCGAGCGCCGTGGCGAGCATCAGACCCTGCTCCACGAGCTTGGGCCCGCGCTCGGTGGCCTTGAGGCCCGCGACCAGCCTGGCCCGGAAGTTGCGCGCGGACGCCGCCAGCAGCGCAATCGATTCGAGCAGCGCCAGCGAGGTCACCGGGAGCATCACGTTGAGCTCGAGGAAGGAGCCGGTCTGCCCGAAGGACACGGTGGCGTCGTTGCCGACGACGCGCGCGACGACCATCGTGAGGCTCTCGACGATGACCGGGTTCACCTTGCCCGGCATGATCGAGCTGCCCGGCTGCGTCTCCGGCAGCGCGAGCTCTGCGAGGCCGGCCCGCGGGCCCATGCCCATGAGCCGGATGTCCGAGGCGATCTTCCACAGGCCGAGCGCGATCGCGCGGAGCCCGCCGTGGGCGGCGATGACCGCGTCCAGCGTCGCCTGGGCGTGGAAGTGGTTGGGCGCCTCGCGCACGAGCAGGCCGGTCATCTCGGACAGGTGGCCGCAGGCGCGCGCCGCGTACTCGGGATGGGCGTTGATGCCGGTGCCCACCGCGGTGCCGCCGAGGGGCACGGTGAGCAGCTCGTCACGGGCGGCCTGCGCCCGGCGGATCGCCTCCTCCACCTGGCCGGCATAGCCCGCGAACTCCTGGCCGAGGCGGATCGGCGTGGCGTCCTGGAGGTGCGTCCGGCCGGTCTTGACCACGTCCCAGAACTCGGTGGACTTGGCGGCCAGCGCGGCCTGGAGGTCGATGAGGGCGGGGATCAGCTCCTCCTCGATAGCGACCGCGCCAGAGAGCTGGAGCGCGGTAGGGATCGTGTCGTTCGAGGACTGGCACTTGTTGACGTCGTCGTTGGGATGGACCCGGGCCCCGCCCAGGCGCGCCGACGCGAGGTGGCTGATCACCTCGTTCATGTTGGTGTTGGTGGAGGTGCCCGACCCGGTCTGGTAGACGTCGATGGGGAAGTGGTCGTCCCAGCGGCCCTCGGCCACCTCGGCGGCCGCTGCCTGGATCGCCTCGCCCTTGGCGGCGTCGACCAGCCCGAGGCTGACGTTGGTCTCGGCAGCGGCGATCTTGACCATCGCCAGCGCGCGCAGGAAGCGCCGGGGCATCCGCTGGCCGGAGATCGGGAAGTTGAGGACGGCGCGCTGGGTGGAGGCGCCGTACATCGCATCGGCCGGGACCTCCATCTCGCCCATGGAGTCGCGCTCGATGCGGGTGGCCTTGGCAGGGGCAATCTCGTCGCTCATGCGCCGATGGTAGTGCGGGCCGACCCCTGCCGGAACGGGCCGGATGGACGGGCCGGATGGATGCGCAGGAACGGAGGCGCGGCGGCGCGTCGCCGCCGACACCGCGGCCGCGCAACCCCGAGGGCGCCGGCTGCCTGACCGCTGAGCGGGCAATCGGATGCCCATGCCCGCTGGGTGGGCAACCCGGCGCGCCGCGCCAGCCGAATCCGCCCGATCCGCCGCCGCGCAGGTGACGGCCTGACCGCAGGGCGGTCATCCGCAACGGCCTGACCGCTCCGCGGGCAACGCAACGGGCAACGCACCGGCCAGCAACGGGCAACGCACCGGCCAGCGCCGGGGGCAATCCACCGGGCAGCGGAGCGGGCAACGCCCCAGGCCAGCGTGGCCGCTGCCGCACGCGGTTGATCGGCTGCCGCGTATCCTTCGCCGCGTGACCGTGCCCGCTGCCGACTTCCGCACCGCCATCGGCCAGTTCGCCACGGGCGTGACGATCGTCACCGCGCTCGACGGCGACCGTCCGGTGGGCATCACGGTGAACGCGTTCGCCTCGATGAGCCTCGAGCCCGCGCTGGTGGCGATCGCGCTCGATCACCGCCGGTTCATCGTTCCGATGATCGAGGCGACCGGGCGTTACGCCGTGAACGTCCTCGCCGAGGATCAGCAGTGGCTGAGCGACTGCTTCGCCGGCGCCAACGTCAACCCCAGCCGCGAAGTGTTCTGCGGCGCGCCCTGGCACCCGGGCCTGACCGGCCTGCCGATCATCGCGGGCACCGTGGCGTCGCTCGAGTGCCGCGTCGTCGAGCGCATCCCGCTCGGCGACCACCGCATCTTCGTCGGGTCGGTGGAGGCCGTCTCCGTGGCGGAGCCAGACGCGCCGCCCCTCCTGTACCACCGCCGCCGCTACCTGCGGATCGAACGCGCCACCACGGCGCAGGTCGTCGGCAAGCCCGAATCGCCGGGCAACTGAAGCGGGCGCGAGGGCGAGGCGTGCCGCAGGTCCGGGCCAACGGGCTCGACGTCGGGTACGAGGTGGCGGGCGACGGTCCGCCGCTCCTGCTGCTCCACGGCGCGTCGTCGGGCGGGCGACTCGACTTCGGGCACCAGATCAGCCGCCTTGCCGGCGAGTTCACCTGCTATCTGCCCGACGCCCGAGGCCACGGCGCGACGCGCTGGGACGCCGCCGACGGCTTCTCCTACGACTGGCTCCTCGACGACGTGGTCGCCTTCGCCGACGCGTTGGGCCTGGGCGCCCTCCATCTCATCGGCTTCTCGATGGGCGGCGGGACGGCGATCGGGGTGGCCAGCCGCTGGCCCGAGCGCGTGCTCACGCTGGTGGTGATGGGCATCACGCCGGAGCGAGAGCCGCGGGCGTCGGTGGCGCGCCGGCTGTTCGACGCCGACCGGGTCAAGCGCGAGACGCGCGCCTGGGCGGACGTGCTCGACAGGCGCCATGACCCGGTGCAGGGCGAGGGCGCCTGGGAGCGGCTGCTGCCGGCGATCGGCACCGCGATCGCGACCCAGAACCTGCTCGGCCCGGCGGAGCTCCGGCGGGTGGACGCCCCGGTGCTGGTGATCGCCGGCGATCGCGACCCGTTCGCCCCCGTCGACCACGCCTTGGCGCTCAAGCGCCAGCTGCCCGACGCCCGGCTGCTGATCGTCCCCGACTGCGGCCACGAGGTGATGGCCCGCAAGCCGGCGATCGTCAACGAGGCGCTGGCCGGGTTCTACCGTTCTACCGCAGCGATTGCCGCCGCGCGCGCCGAGCGGTACGCCGCCGCCCACGGCGCCACTCGCGGCGGCGCCGCCGACGGCCCGCCCGCACCACCGGAGGCACAGCGATGACCCAGGACGAGCGCCACGAGTACGTGCACGTGGCCTTCCCAGCCGGGGAGCCGCCCCTGCCCGGCGTGGCGCTGGTGACCCTCGACCGGCGCGAGGCGCTCAACGCGCTCTCCTACGCGCTGCTCGCGGAGCTTGACGCGAAGCTGGCGGCCCTGGACGCGCGCCCCGACTGCCGGGCGATCGTGATCGCGGGCGCGGGCGAGCGGGCGTTCGCGGCCGGTGCCGACGTGAAGGAGCTGTCGGTCGAGACGCCGGAGTCACTTCGGGCGGCGGACCCCTTCTCCGCCGTCGACCGCGTGGCCCTGCTCGCGACGCCGACCATCGCCGCGGTCCGCGGGTTCGCGCTGGGCGGCGGGTGCGAGCTGGCGATGGCCTGCGACATGCTGGTCGCAGGCGACGACGCCAAGTTCGGCCAGCCCGAGATCCTGATCGGCGTCATCCCGGGCGCCGGCGGCACCCAGCGGCTGGCGAGGGCGGTCGGCCAGGCGCGTGCCATGGAGCTCGTCCTCACCGGCCGCCGGATCGACGCGGCCGAGGCGGACCGGCTGGGCCTGGTGACGCGGGTTGTGCCGGCGGGCGACGCGATCCACGCCGCGCTGGAGCTCGCCGCGAAGGTGGCCTCGATGCCCCCGCTCGCCGTCCGCGCCGCGAAGGCCGCAGTGCGCGCGGTGCAGGACCGGAGCCTCGCCGACGGTCTGGCGTTCGAGCGGCGCGAGTTCGAGGCCCTGTTCACCACGGCCGACCAGCGCGAGGGCATGGCCGCGTTCCTCGACAAGCGCCCGGCGGCCTGGAAGGGACGCTGAGGCACCGAGGTCGCCAGCCGCTCAGGCGCTCCGCACCGTCTCCGAGCCCAGCTCCGCCTCGAGTGCCGGCCCGCTCGAGGGCAGCGTCACCTCGAACCGGGCACCGGCCGCGCTCCGCCGATAGACGAGGTCGCCGCCCAGCGCGCGGGCGAGGCCACGGGCCACCGAGAGCCCGACGCCCGTGCCCTCGGTGCCCTCGGACGCGGCGCCCCGCGAGAACCGCCGGAAGATCCGCCGCTCGTCCCGTAGCGTCACGCCCGGCCCCTCATCCTGGACCGCGAGGGTGATCGACGGCTCGCCGTTGCGCGACAGACCGGGCAGCACCTCCACCAGGATCGGGCCGGCGGGCGCATAGCGCGCGGCGTTGTCCAGCAGGATCCACACGATCTGCTCGGTCGCCGCCTCGTCGGCGATCGCCACCGCGCCCGACGCCCGCTCGACTAGCGCGACCCGTGGGATGAGGCTCAGGTCAGCCGCCACACGGCGTGCCAGCGGTCCCAGGGCGACGGGCTCGCCCTCCAGCTCGAGCGTGCCGCTCTCCATGCGGCTCAGGAGCAGCACCTGGCTGACCAGGCGGGCCAGCCGTCGCTCCTCCGTGCGGACTGCGGCGGCACGCTCGCGGATGTACGGGCTGCCGCTGCGCTCGAGCAGGTCCGTTGCCGCCAGCTCGATCGTGGCCAGCGGCGCGCGCAGGTTGTGCGAGACGCCGCGGAGGAACTCGCGCTGGAGGCGGTTGAGCCGCTCGAGACGATCGGCGCGGTTGGCCGCCTCGCCGTACTGCTCGGCCTCGACGATCACGCCGCCCGCGAGAAGGGCCATGACCTCGAGGCTCGTCTGGTCGCCGTCGCTCCACGGGGCCGAGGGGCGGAGGCCCGCCTCGAGCCGTCTGCCGTCGACGCCGAGCCCGGTCGGTGCCTCCACCAGCTCGGGATCCCCGTCGGACGGGGACGCGGTCGTGAACCCGCCGGGCGCCGCGGGGGCGCCGGCCGTCGCGAGGACGGTCCCGTCGGGCTCGACGATCCGCACCCACGCGACGTCGAAGATGTCGGCTGCCGCGCGGGCGAGCACCCTGCCGGCCTCGGGTGCGGTCAGGTGGATCGGGACGGCCGCGGCCGCCGACAGCGAGCGTCGCAGCACGGACTCGCGGTGGTCGAGCGTGGCCACGAGGCGGTCGAGGCCGGCGGCAACGCGTGCGATGTCGTCGTGCTGCGGCGTCGCTCGAACCGGCGGGACGCGCCCGTCGGCGATGGCCGCCAGCCCGTCGTGGACCACCACCAGGCGCCGGTGCAGGATGCGCGCCAGCAGTGCGGCCAGCAGGAGCGCGAGCAGGGCCGTGGCGAGCAGCAGGGCTAGGATCAGGATCGGCAGCTGGCCCGCCGTGGCCTGCACCGCCGACACCTGCGAGGAGAGGATCAGGTCGGCGCCGCCGCCGGGACCGTCCAGATGGGTGCGCGTCGCCACGATGTCACCCTGGCGCACGACGCCGGGCGTGCCGGCTGTGGCCGCGAGCGCCGCGATCGAGCTCGTCGGGTCCGTCGCCACGGTCGTGACGCCGTCGGGCCCGGCCAGCGTGACGGCGTACCCGGTGAGCGTGGCCAGACCCGTGGCGAACACCGCGTCCAGCCGCCGGGCGAGCGTGATCCGCCCGACCGTCCGTCCGGCCGCGTCGGCGTCGGGGATGGGCTGCGAGGTCACGAGGAACACCGCCCCGCCGACCTCGAGCACGGTGGGCGTGGCCGGGCTCGTTGGGGCCAGGCTGGCGAGGGCGGCGGCGACGTCCGCGGCTCCCGCCGTGACGGCGGTCGCGGGGCCGTCCACACGCCCCGCGGCGACCGACCCCTGCTCCACCAGGAACGCCACGACGTCGTCGTGGACGGCGGCGGACTGGTTCGTGGCCACCATGCGCTCGAAGACCGGCCAGGTGGCGTAGCTCGACGCCAGCGCGTCGAGGTCCGACTGCGCCTGCTCGAGGTGCAGCACGGCCGCATCAACCGCCCGCTGGGTCCGGGCGACGGCATCTTGGCCAAGCGCGCGGTCCACCTGGACGTAGACCAGCAGCCCGAGCACGGCCGCGGGCAGGACGGCTGCCAGGATCAGGGCGATCGCGGTCAGGCGGTCGAAGGGGACGCCCGCGCCGCGAGCCAGCTGGCGGCGCAGCGGGTTCACGCCTCCTCGTCTCCGGTGGGGTCGCCCAGCCGGTAGCCGCCGCCCTTGACCGTGTGGATGAACTTCGGATTCGCCGGGTCCGGCTCGAGCTTCTGGCGCAGTCGCCGGATGGTCACCCAGACGTAGACCGGGTCTGCGCCGTCGGCGCCCGCCCAGACCCGGGCGAGCAGCTGGTCCGTGGTGAGCGGCTGGCCGCCGGCCGCCGCGAGGGCGCCGAGGAAGCGGCTCTCGACCGGGGTCAACTTGAGCCTGGTGCCGTTGACGATGGCCTCGCGGCGTCGCAGGGCGAGCACCAGGCCCGCGGCCACCGACTGCTCCTCGGAGGGGATCCGGTCCGCCATCCGACGGAGGACGCGCTCCACACGGACCTGCAGCTCCGGGTAGTGGAAGGGCTTCACGAGGTAGTCCTCGGCGAAGTCCCGGATCGACGCCGTGCGGGAGGACACCTCCGTCACCGCCGAGAGCACGATGATCGGCAGGTCGGCGCGCTTCTTGATCTGGGCCGCGACCTGCTCGCCCCGCATGTCCGGGAGCATCAGGTCGAGGATGACAAGGTCCGGCCACTGCCGGTCCAGCGCCGAGATGGCCGCGCTGCCGCGCGTGGCGACCGTGACATCGAAGCCGTCTCGGCGGAGCCGGTCCTCCAGGAGCGCGTTGAGGCGGACGTCGTCGTCCACGAGGAGCAGGTGCGGAGCGCGTCCGGTCAACTCGATGACCCCCCGTTGCCCGTGTTGTGGGTCGGCTTCGGCTTGGGCGTCGGCTTCGGCTTGGGCGTCGGCTTCGGCTTGGGCGTCGACGACGGTGTCGGCGTCGGCGTCGGCGTCGACGAGGGCGTCGGCGTCGACGAGGGCGTCGGCGTCGGCGTCTGCCTGGGCTTGCTGGACGGCGTGACGGGGTGGCTGGGCTTGGGCTTCTGCGTGGGATGCGGTTTGGCGGTGGGCGCCGGGGTGGCGCTGCCCGGCGCGGGCGACGCCGTGGCGGGCGCCGGCGATCCCGCCGGGGGCGGAGAGCCGCCGGGCTCGGGGCT
>JAKAMV010000187.1 GCA_021812735.1 Chloroflexota bacterium
ACGTGGTCTTCGCCTGGGACCAGCGCCTGCTGCCGGACATCCTCCAGGAGATGGCGATCGCGGGGGCGGCCGACGCCATCGGCGCCCTGACCGACGGCGCGGTCATCGGGTCGGCCGTGGCGGCGCTGCTGGGCGCGGCCACCGTGGCCCTGGTGGCCGCCCGGGCGCGCGACTCGCGGCCGTTCGCCCGGCGGGCCACGATCCGCGGCGCGGCGAGCGCCTTCCGGCTCAACCGGCCGGGCTCGGCCCAGATGGCGCTGGCCATGGACCGCATGCTGGCCCTGGTGGAGGCGTTCCCCGTGGAAGCGGACGGCGCGGTGCTCGCCGACGCCCTCCGCCGCGAGGCCGAGGAGATCATCGTGGAGGCCACCGAGGACCACAGCCGGATCGCCGGGCACGCCCCCCAGGCGCTGCCCGCCGGCAGGACGGTGGTGCTGCGCGTGCTCACCGCGGGCAGCACCGGGGCGCTGGGCAGCGGCGTGTTCGGCACGGCCCTGGGCGTCGTGACGAGCCGCCACCAGGCTGGCCAGGCGGTGCACGCGCTGGTCGCCGAGACGCGGCCCTGGCTGGCCGGCGGGCGCATCGCCTGCTGGGAGCTGGCCCAGGCCGGCATCCCGCACACGCTCATCCCCGATGCCGCGGCGCCCGGCCGGATCGCGGCGGGCGAGGTGGACGTGGTGCTCGTGACGGCGGACCGCATCGCCGCCAACGGGGACCTCGCCGCGCCGGTGGGCACCTACCCGCTGGCGCTCGCGGCGCAGGCGGCCGGCGTGCCGCTGGTGGTGTGCGTCGCCACCACCGCGATCGACCTCGCCGTGCCCGACGCGGCCGGGTTGGCACCCGAGGACGCCCGCCCCTCCGCAGCGCTCGTGTTCGCGGGGCAGCGGATCGCCCCCGAGGGGACCCACGCCCGCAATCCGGCGACCGACGTCGTGCCCGCCGCCCTGGTGGACGCCTTCCTGACCGACGAGGGCGTGCTCCGGGGTCCGTTCGCCGCGTCGCTCGCCGGCGCCGTCGAGCGGGCCTCGGCGCGGCGCATGGCCTCGAGCGGGTTCCGGGCGCTCGTCGCGCAGCGCGAGCGGGCCGCCGAGCCCGAGCCGAAGCCCGGGCCCGAGCCCGAGGCCGCTGCCGCCGAGGTCGCTTCCGCCGGGCCGGAGCCCGGGCCGGAGCCCGAGGTCGCTGCCGCCGGGCCGGAGCCCGAGCCGGAGCCCGAGCCGTGACCGCCGTCACGGCCAGCCGGCCGATCGTCGCCCGCCAGAGCACCGACCGCGCGGTCCTGCGCGGCTTCCTGGAGCGGGACCGGATCTTCGCGGCCTACGCGGTCTGCGACCTGGACGAGCGCGAGTTCGGCCGCGCCCGCTGGGCCGTCGCCATGGCCGGCAACCACCTGCTGGCCGTGGGCATGGAGTACGCCGGCCCCACCCCGCAGTCCATGTTCGTCCTGGGCCACAACGACGGCATCGCGGCGATCCTGCGCGACGTCCTCCGCCCGCGGGCCGCGTACATCGCCGCGGCCACGGCGGCCATTCCCGCCATCGCCCGGGCGTACCGCGTGGAGCCGGGCCCGCCTATGGTCCGGATGCGCGTGGACCGCGCGACCTTCCGACCCCGCCCGGCGCCCGTCGAGCGCGTGCTCCCCGTCGAGGTGGGCGATCTCAACCGCCTGTACCAGCTCGGCTTCGCGGCCTGGCTGCCGTCCGGCGCCGTCGCCGAGGGCGTCTACTTCGGCGTCCGCGTGGGCGGGCGGCTGGTGGCGGCCGCCGGCACCCACGTCGTCTCCCGCGAGGCGCGGCTGGGCGTGGTGGGCAACGTGATGACCCACACCGAGTACCGCAACCGCGGCTACGCCAAGGCCGTCACGTCCGCGGTGACGGCGGAGCTCCTCCGCTACTGCGACGACGTGGTGCTCAACGTGCGCGCGGACAACCCGCCGGCGATCGCGGCCTACCGCTCGCTGGGGTACGAGGAGCACTGCCGGTTCGAGGAGCGGCTCATCCGTCGCACCGCCCCCGTCTGGCCCAGCCTCCCGGGCCCGTTCCGCCGCCTGTTCGGGTCTCGCCCGACATCCGACGCCGTCCTCGCCTACGATCAGGCGCATCCGCTCGAGCCGCTCGCCGGAACGCCTGCCGAGCCGCCCGATCCCGCCGCCGACCCCGACCTGACCGCCGACCCGGGCGCCGAGCCCGACCCCGACCCGACCGCCGAGCCCGACCCCGACCCGACCGCCGAGCCCGGCCCCGAGCCCGAGCCCGAGCCCGACCCCTATCCCGCCGAGCCTGCGCCCGGGCCCGGCACCCGCCCCGAGGAGTCCTGATGACCGACAACGCCAGCCTCGTCCCCCACGACGTGACCGACCTCGGCCTCGCCGCCGAGGGCGTCCGCCGGATCGAGTGGGCCGAGCGCGAGATGCCCGTGCTGCGCCTGATCCGCGAGCGCTTCGCGCGCGAGCGCCCCCTCGAGGGCCTGCGGATCGGCGCCTGCCTCCACGTCACCACCGAGACCGCCAACCTGATGCGCACGCTCAAGGCCGGCGGCGCGGAGGTCCACCTGGCGGCGTCGAACCCGCTGTCCACGCAGGACCCGACGGCCGCGGCGCTGGTGGCCGAGTACGGCATCTCCACCTACGCGCGCCGGGGCGAGGACCGCGACACCTACTACGCGCACCTGCGCGCCGTCGCCGACACGCGCCCGCAGTTGACGCAGGACGACGGATGCGACCTGGTCACGCTCCTCCACAGCGAGCGCCGCGACCTGCTGCCCGGCGTCATGGCCGGCACCGAGGAGACCACGACCGGCGTCATCCGCCTGCGCGCGATGGCCGCGGACGGGGCGCTGGCCTTCCCCGTGGTGGCGGTCAACGAGGCGCTCACCAAGCACCTGTTCGACAACCGCTACGGCACCGGCCAGTCCACCATCGACGGCATCCTGCGCGCCACCAACATCCTCATCGCCGGCCGGAACGTGGTGATCGCGGGCTACGGCTGGGTGGGGCGCGGCATCGCGAGCCGCATGGACGGCCACGGCGCCCACGTGGCGGTCGTCGAGGTGGACCCCGTCCGGGCGCTCGAGGCGCTGATGGACGGCTACCAGGTGATGACCGTCGCCCAGGCGGCGCCCTGGGGCGACCTGTTCGTCACCGCGACCGGCAACGTCAACGTGTTCCGCCGGGAGCACTTCGCCGCCATGCGCGACGGCGCCATCATGGCCAACTCCGGCCACTTCGACGCGGAGCTGGACCTGGCGGCGCTGCGCGAGATGGCCGAGGGCCACGTCCGCGAGGTGCGCGACAACGTCCAGCAGTTCGACATCGGCGGCAAGCGGCTCCACCTCATCGCCGAGGGGCGGCTGGTGAACCTCGGCGCGGCCGAGGGCCACCCGGCGGCGGTCATGGACATGAGCTTCGCCAACCAGGCGCTGTCCGCCGAGTACGTGGCCAAGCACCACGCCGAGCTCACGCCCCAGGTCTACGTCGTGCCGGAGGCGATCGACGCGGAGGTGGCGCGGCTCAAGCTGGCGGCCATGGGCATCACCCTGGACCCGATGACGCCCGAGCAGGTCGAGTACGTCTCCAGCTGGCAGCACGGGACCTAGGCCCGGCTGGCGTCCCGGCGACGGCGCGCTGAGCTCCGGCGCCCCGACGCCCCACGGCCGCACGGGAGGGCACCCCACGGTGGGCATCACGATCGCGCCGCACGGCAGCTGGCACTCGCCGATCAGCGTGGAGCTGGTCGCCGGCGCCGCCATCTCGATCAGCGAGCCCGCCGCCGGGCCCGCGGACGTGTACTGGCTGGAGAGCCGTCCCGCCCAGGCCGGGCGGCGCACGCTGCTGCGCCACTCGGCCGACGGCGTCACCCGCGAGCTCACGCCCGAGCCGTTCCGCGTGGGCAACCGCGTCCACGAGTACGGCGGCGGCTCCTACGCCGCCGGGGGCGGGGCGGTCGTCGTCTCGAACCAGGCGGACGGGCGGCTGTACCTGGCCGACCCCGACGGCGAGGCCGCTCCCCGGCCGATCACGCCCGAGGGCCCGTGGCGCTACGCGGATCTGCGGCTGGACCCTCGGGCGGCCCGGCTGGTGGCGGTCCGCGAGACGCACGACGCCGACCGGCCGGACGACCACCGCCTGGTGCGCAACGAGCTCGTCGCCGTCGCGCTCGACGGCTCGGACGGCTCGGGGCGCGTCCTCGTGAGCGGGCCGGACTTCGTGGCCTCCCCGCGCCTCTCGCCCGACGGGCGCTGGCTGGCGTGGCTCGAGTGGGACCTGCCGTCCATGCCCTGGGACGCCTCGCGCCTGCGCCTGGCGCCGGTGGGGGAGGACGGCGCCCTGGGCGCGGCGCGGACCATGGCGGGCGGCGACGGCGTCTCGGTGGCGCAGCCGGAGTGGTCGCCGGCGGGCGTGCTCCACGTCGTGTCCGACGAGACGGGCTGGTGGAACCTGTACGCCTTCGACGCGGGCGGTGCGGGGGACGGCGCGCCGTCCGGCCCGAAGCGCGCCCTCGCCCCCATGGCGGCGGAGTTCGCCGACCCGGCCTGGGTGTTCGGCGAGTCGTCGTACGCGTTCGCGCCGAACGGGGCGGTCATCGCCGCGCCCCGCGCGGACGGGCGGGACCGGCTCCTGCGCATCGACCCCGACGGCACCGTCCACGAGGTCGCCACCCCGTTCACCGAGTTCGACGGGCTGGTGGTCCGCGGCGAGACGGCGCTGGTCGTGGCGGGCGGGCCGCACGACGGGCCGGCGCTCCTGCGGCTGGACCCGCGGACCGGCGAGCCCGCGGGCGTGCTGGCCCGCGCGCTGCCGTCGCCGCTGGACCCGGCGGTCCTGCCCGTGGGCGAGCCGATCGCGTTCTCCACCGCCGCCGGCGCCACCGCTCACGGGCTGTTCTTCGCGCCGGCCAACGCCGCGTACCGGGCGCCCGAGGGAGAGCTCCCCCCGCTGCTGGTCCTGGTCCACGGCGGCCCCACCAGCTCGGCATCGTCCGCGCTGTCGCTGGACCGCGCCTTCTTCACCTCGCGCGGGATCGCCGTGGTGGACGTGGACTACCGCGGCTCGGACGGCTACGGCCGCGCCTACCGCGACGCGCTCAACGGGGGCTGGGGCGTGGCGGACGTGGACGACGCCTGCGCCGCCGCCCGGTTCCTCGCGGAGCGGGGCGACGTGGACCCGCGGCGCATGGCGATCCGGGGCGGCTCGGCCGGCGGCTACACCACGCTGGCCTGCCTGGCGTTCCGGCCCGAGGTCTTCGCCGCGGGCATCAGCCTGTACGGCATCGCGGACCTGGAGCTGATCCACGAGGACACCCACAAGTTCGAGTCGCGGTACGTGGAGGGCCTGGTGGCCCCCTGGGGCGAGGACCGGTCCGTCTGGCGCGAGCGCTCGCCGATCCACGCGCTCGCCCGGATGACGGCCCCGCTGCTGCTGCTCCAGGGCCTCGACGACCGCGTCGTCCCGCCGTCGCAGCTCGACGCCATCGAGGCCGCGTTCCGGGCCAGCGGCCACCCGTACGTCGCGCGGCGCTTCGCGGGCGAGGGCCACGGGTTCCGCCGCGCCGAGACCCGGCGCGAGCAGTACCGGGCCGAGCTCGGGTTCCTCGGGCGCGTGTTCGGCTTCACGCCCGCGGACGGGATCCCCGTGCTCGCGGTGCCCGGGCTGACGTCGCCGGCGGCGTAGAGTAGCGGCGAGCCGCCCGCGGCGCGGCGGCGCGCGAGGAGGGCAGCGTGGGGGAACCGGCGTCGAGGACCAGCGCCGTCCCGGCGGCCGCCCAGGCGCGCCCTGCCCTGCCCGCCGTGGAGAACCCGGTCCTCAACTCGCCCTTCGCGGAGCCGTCCCGTCACTTCAGGGTCGTAGACGGCCAGGTCAGCGGCGAGCTGGTCCCGTCGCGCCGGCCCAGCGAGTTCTTCGTCCCGGTGGCCAAGCCCAGGAAGGCGTCGGGCCAGCTCGCCCTCCAGTTCGGCGGCGGGACGCGGCAGCAGCCGAACGAGATCGTGAACGAGGTGCGCCAGGCCGTGGGCCGGTGGCGCCTGCAGGGCTACCCGCACACGACGGCCGTGACCCGTGAGCTGCTCGCCCACTGGCGATCCGAGGACCGGGAGCGCCGCCTGTTCTTCTGCCAGCTCGAGGCGGCGGAGACCGCGATCTACCTCGTCGAGGCGGCCGAGAGGCTCGGCGACACCAAGAGCCTCAACCACGTCCGGGGCGAGAACGCGCGCCTCAACGCCGGGCTGCCGCGCATGGCGTTCAAGATGGCCACCGGCTCGGGCAAGACCGTGGTGATGGCCATGCTGATCGCGTGGCAGGCGCTCAACAAGCTCGCCAACCCGTACGACCGGCGGTTCTCCCACCGCTTCCTGGTCGTGACCCCGGGCATAACGATCCGCGACCGACTCCGCGTGCTGCTCCCCAACGACCCCGGGACCTTCTACCGCTCGATGGACATCGTGACCCCGGAGCAGCTCGACCGGCTCGGGTCGGCCACCGTCGAGATCACCAACTACCACGCGCTCATCCGGCGGGAGCGGGAGCAGGCGGCGGCCCTCACCAAGCGCGTCCTCGCCGGCCCGGGCGGGGACGCGGACCGGTTCCGCGAGACGCCGGCCGAGATGGCCCGCCGCGTCTGCCGCGTGTTCGGGACCGCGAGGGACATCGTGGTGCTCAACGACGAGGCGCACCACTGCTACACCCCGGCCCCGCCCGAGGAGGCGGCGGCAGGCGGCCTCGACGCCGACGAGCGCGCGGAGGCACGCCAGAACGCCGAGGAGGCCCGCGTCTGGTTCGACGGCCTCCGCGCGATCCGCGACAAGGTGGGCGTCCGGGCGGTGTTCGACGTGTCGGCCACCCCGTTCTTCCTCAACGGCTCGGGCTACCCGGAGGGCACGCTGTTCCCGTGGGTCGTGTCCGACTTCGGGCTGATGGACGCCATCGAGTCCGGGATCGTCAAGGTGCCCCGGGTCCCCGTCTCGGACGACTCGATGGTGGGCGACCTGCCGCGCTACCGCGACCTGTGGGTCCACGTCCGCGACGCGCTGCCCCGGAAGGGCCTGCGGGACACCACCGTCGGCGACGGCGGCCCGGTGCTCCCCAAGGAGCTGGAGGGCGCGCTCGCGAGCCTCTACGCCGACTACGAGCGCAGCTACCGCGAGTGGGCCGGCGCGGGCATGGGCCGCCCGCCCGTGTTCATCGTGGTCTGCTCCAACACGAGCGTCAGCAAGCTCGTCCACGACTGGGTCGCCGGCCACGACCGCACGCTGCCCGACGGGACGACGGTTGCCGTCCCGGGCAGGCTGCCGCTGTTCAGCAACGTGGACGGCGGCCGCTGGCGCCAGCGCCCCGTGAGCATGCTCATCGACTCGGTGCAGCTCGACCGCGGCGACGCCCTGGACCCGGCGTTCAAGCGGGCCGCGGCGCGCGAGATCGACGAGTTCCGGCGCGAGTACGCCGAGCGCTTCCCCGGGCGCAGCGCCGACGAGATCACCGACGAGGACATCCTGCGCGAGGTCCTCAACACCGTCGGCAAGCCCGGGCGCCTGGGCGCGGACATCCGGTGCGTGGTCTCGGTCTCGATGCTCACCGAGGGCTGGGACGCGAACACGGTGACGCACGTCCTGGGCGTCCGCGCCTTCGGCACGCAGCTCCTGTGCGAGCAGGTGGTCGGGCGGGCGCTGCGCCGGGCGAGCTACGACCCCACGCCCGACGGCATGTTCGAGGCCGAGTACGCCGAGGTCCTGGGCGTCCCGTTCACGTTCCTGGCCGCCACCCGCCCGGGCGCGGTCCGCCCGCCCAAGCCGCTGCAGACGGTCCGCGCGCTCCCCGAGCGGAGCCGCCTGCGTATCGAGTTCCCGCACGTCACCGGCTACCGGTACGAGATGCCGGCCGAGCGCCTCAGCGCCGCGTTCGACGAGCGGAGCGTGCTGGAGCTCTCCACCCGCGAGGTGCCCACGCACACGCAGCTCGACCCGATCGTCGGCGAGATGAACCTGCTGGAGCTGCCCCTGGAGCAGCAGCGCCTGAACACGGTGGTCTTCGCGGTCGCCAAGCGCACGCTCGACACCTACTTCCGCGACGAGGGCGGCGGCGAGCGCCCGTGGCTGTTCCCGCAGCTCGCGGCCATCACCCGCCGGTGGCTCGCCGAGTGCGTGGTCCCGTACGTGGGCGACGGCGCCTACCCGCAGCTCCTGCTGCTCGCGGAGTGGAGCCACGCGGCCGCCGAGCGCGTCCACCGGGCCATCGTCATGGGCACCCCCGGCGAGAAGCGCCTGGTCCCCATCCTGCGGCCCTACGACCCGGTGGGCTCCACGGACGACGTGTACTTCGAGACGACGAGGACGTGCTTCGACACCGCCAAGAGCCACGTCAACCGCGTGGCGCAGGACTCGGGCTGGGAGACGGAGCTCGCGGCCAAGCTCGAGGCGATGCCCGAGGTGGTGGCCTACGCCAAGAACCAGGGCCTCAACCTCAAGATCCCGTACACGTTCGAGGGGCGCGCGGCCAACTACGTGCCGGACTTCCTCATCCGCCTGCGCGACCCCAGGTCCACCGGCGAGGACGACCTCCTCACGCTCGTGCTGGAGGTGTCCGGCGAGGCGAAGAAGGAGAAGCTCGCGAAAGTGGCCGCGGCCGCGGACCTGTGGGTCCCGGCGGTCAACGCCTGGGGCGGCCTCGGCCGCTGGGCGTTCCTCGAGGTCACGCACATGGAGAACGCCGCGGACCTGATCCGCTCCAGGTTCCTCGCGTGACAACGACGAGTGGCGGTCAGTACACGCGCTCGTCCGTGATTTCGGGAATCGGGTGCGTGTCTGGGATCCGCCCGAGCGCGTCGAAGAACAGCGCGATCACGAGGGCTTCCTCGCGTGTGCGCTCGGGCATGAATGGGCGCGCGAGCTCGGCAAGGTCGGGCCCCGAAGCGACGACGTGCCGGACTCGGGCCATGTCCAGCCGCACAAGCGCCCAACCGTCGACATGCCCGTATCGCTCAAGTGGACGACCCGCAAACACCATTGGCGTGTCCGCCCGCCGGTACAGCTTGGTGACCCGCGTCCCAAGTGGATGCTCGAGCCAGTACGCGAGCGTGTCGGGAATCGCCGGCGCCTGCCGCAGGGACGCGCTTGTCCGCGGCCGACGCGGGGGGGAGTCAATCGCCTTCGTATGCATGTCGTTCGCGCTTCGTGGCGCGCCGTGCGGAGATGATCCGGATACTACCGTCGATGGCAAGCGCGGTCACGATCACGAGCACCTCCCCGGTGGGCGCAGGCCCAATCCAGATCTCGCGTGGCTCGTCAAACGAGTGCTCGACGTCCGGCTGCGCACAGGCAAGAGGATGATTGAGCACGACCTTCGCCTGGGCGAAGCCGATGCCGTGCTTCGCCTGGTTCAGCCGATCCTTCTCGTGGTCCCAAGTGACGTGATCCACGCAGGGACCATAGCCACGCCCGCTTCGCCGGGCCTTATCGCGTTGAGCGGGGGATGAGCCGTGGCTGACAAGATCAAACCCGTCACGCCGGTGCGGGCCACCACGCACCCCGGCGACACGCGCTCCAACATCCCCACCGCGGAGCTTGAGTCCTTCGCCCGCCCGGACGAGAAGAGGCCCGCCATCGTGCGCTACCCCGACCGCGGGCGAAACGCGACGGTAGTGATGCATGGCGTATCATTGTGACCATGGCCCGAGCCAATCTCGACACCAGCACCGCCGTGGACCCGATCGGCGCCACTGAGGCAGCCGCGATCGTCGGCGTGCACCGCGCGAACTTCGTGCGGGACTGGGCGGAACGCCCGGGCTTCCCCGCACCGATCGCCAGCCCGGCGCGCGGGCGCCTCTGGGACCGCGCCGCGGTGGCGACCTTCGCGCTGCAGCACGGCCCAGCGCGCGGCGTTGCGGTCCGGGGCCTGCCGCTGAGCCCGGACGCGGCACGGTGGATGCCCGCGGTGAAGCGCCGCATCGTCCGCGCGGTCAAGCCGCTCCGCGTGGTGCTGTTCGGCTCGCAGGCGACAGGAGGGGCAAGGCCGGACAGCGACCTTGACCTGCTTGTCGTCGTGCCGGACGGGGCTGACGAGTTCGCGACCGCCCTTGCCGTTCGCGCCGCCCTGCGCTCCCTGCCGCTGAGCAAGGATGTCGTCGTGGCCACCCCGGGACGCGTTCATCGCTACGGTGACGTCCGGGGGACGATCATCCACGAGGCCCTCTCGACCGGAGCGACGATCTATGCCCGACCCTGATGCCGTCCGTGAGGCGGCCGGCGCGTGGCTGCAATCGGCGCGCGGCGACCTCGTCGCGGCATCGGCGTTGCTTGCCGCGAAGGACATCGACCCGGCCATCGTCGCGTTCCACGCCCAGCAGGCGGCCGAGAAGGCACTCAAGGCCCTGCTGGTCCTGGCCGGAGTCGGGTTCGCCAGGACACACGATCTGGCCCACCTCGCGCCGGCCGTGGCATCGACGACCCCGTCTGTCGGCGGCAGGCTGCCATCCGACGAAGCCCTGGAATGGCTGACCCAGATCGGGCAGCGCAGTCGCTATCCGGACTACGGCGCCCTTGTGGGTCCGGATCGGGATCAGGCCGGACAGGCCGTCGCCCTCGCTGCCGAGGTCGTCGCCACCGCCGGCCAGGTCGTCGACGCCGAGTGAAGGGCGAGGTCAGCGATGCCGCGTAACGTGGACCCGACGCCCAGGACGCCGGTCCGGGCGACCACGCACCCGGGCGACACGCGACCGAACATCCCCACCGCCGAGCTCGAGTCCTTCGCCCGCCCTGACGAGAAGCGGCCCGCCATCGTGCGCTACCCGCGTGACCAAAGCCTGGACCCGCAGCTTGTCTGGAAGGGCAAGGACGAGCAGGACGCGGCAGGCCTGGAGGTCCCCGCGGTCCCGGTCTACATCCAGGAGACGATCGACCCGCTGGCGCTGGTGGAGGAGCTGCGCGCCGAGAGCGAGGGCCTCGCGGCGGAGCAGCAGCTCGGCTTCTTCGCGCCGTACAGCGAGCTCACGTTCGAGGACAAGGTCGACTTCTACCGGCACCCCGGCAAGTGGTCCAACCGGATGATCCTCGGCGACTCGCTGCTCGTGATGACCAGCCTCGCCGAGAAGGAGGGGCTCAAGGGCCAGGTCCAGGCCATCTACATCGACCCGCCTTACGGGATCAAGTTCGGCAGCAACTGGCAGGTCTCCACGCGCAAGCGCGACGTCCGCGACGGCAAGGACACCGACCTCACCCGCCAGCCCGAGCAGGTGCGCGCCTACCGCGACACCTGGGAGCTCGGCATCCACTCGTACCTCGCGTACCTGCGCGACCGGCTGGTGGCGGCGCGGGAACTGCTGACCGAGTCAGGGTCGGTCTTCGTGCAGATCGGCGACGAGAACGTCCACCTTGTGCGGAGCCTCCTCGACGAGGTGTTCGGACCCGCCAACTTCGTCGCTTCGATCACGATGAGGACGACGAGTGGCGCGGGCAGTTTCGCCGTCGGCACGAACACGCTTGCCTCTGTGAGCAGCTATCTCGTGTGGTACGCGAGGGACCGAGAACGGATCAAGTACCGCCCGCTGTTCGCCGAGAAGGGGGGCGCGGGTGTCAGCACCGATCTATACGCACGCGTCCGTCTTTCCGACGGGACAGAGCGTCGCGCCACGCCGGCCGAACGTGAAGACCCGAGCCGCCTTCCTGTTGGTGCCCGTCTGTTCAGACCGGACAACCTAGTGTCTCAGACGACCAGGGTGGGCCAGACAACAGTGTTTCCAGTGGAGGTGGGCGGACGATCCTATCTGCCTCTCTCCGGTGGCTGGAAGACCAACAAGGACGGGATGGCCCGCCTCGTCCTCGCCGATCGCCTCCGTCCGACGGCCGGCCAGTCGATCCAGTACGTGCGTTTTCTTGACGACTTTCCGGCCACGCCACTCAACAACGTATGGACTGACGTTGGCACGGGTTCTTTCACCGATCCGAAGATTTACGCGGTCCAGACGAACACCAAGGTCATCGAGCGCTGCCTGCTCATGACCACTGACCCCGGCGACCTCGTCCTCGACCCGACGTGCGGCTCCGGCACCACGGCGTACGTCGCGGAGCAGTGGGGCCGCCGCTGGATCACGATCGACACCAGCCGGGTGGCGCTCGCCCTCGCGCGCTCGCGCCTGATGGCCGCCAAGTTCCCGTACTACCTACTCGCCGACTCCGAGGCCGGCATCCGCAAGGAGGCGGAGCTCACGGGCGCCAAGTCGATGTCGGTGGCGACGCCCACGAACGACATCCGCCGCGGCTTCGTGTACGAGTGCGTGCCGCACGTCACCCTCAAGTCCATCGCCCAGAACCCCGACATCCGCGAGGGCATGACCCGCGCCGAGATCGACGCCGCCATCGCCCGCCACGCCGACTCCGAGACCCTGTTCGACCGCCCGTACGAGGACCGCAAGGTGGTCCGCGTGTCGGGCCCGTTCACCGTGGAGAGCCTCTCGCCGCACCGCGTCCTGGTGGACGGCCCGGAGGACCTCCCGGCCGCCGAGGCGACGCCGTCGGTGGACGCCGGGCGCTTCGTGGGCACCATCCTCGACAACCTCCGCCGCGCCGGCGTCCAGAACACCAAGAAGCACGAGCGGCTCACCTTCGAGCGGCTCGACCCGTACCCGGGCATCTTCGTCCAGGGCGTGGGGGAGTACCTCGAGTCGGGCGCCGCCAAGACCGTGGCCGTCGCCATCGGCCCGGAGTTCGGCACCGTCGGCCCGGAGCTCGTCCGGGACGCCGCCAAGGAGGCCGTGCGGATCGCCGACCTGCTCGTCGTCTGCGGCTTCGCCTTCGACCCGATGGCTGGCGAGGAGGCCTCCCAGCTCGGCCGCCTGACCATCCTCCAGGCGCGCATGAACCCCGACCTCGCGATGGGCGACGAGCTGCTCAAGAAGACCGGCACCGGCAACCTGTTCATGGTCTTCGGCGAGCCCGACATCGAGCTCCGGACGCTCGCGGACGGACGTCTCCAGGCCGAGGTCCGCGGCCTCGACGTCTACGACCCGACGACGGGCGAGCTGCGCTCGTCGTCGGCA
>JAKAMV010000188.1 GCA_021812735.1 Chloroflexota bacterium
TGCATGGGACGGTCCTCGTGGCGGTGGTGACGTCGCGACCATCCCAGACGCAGGCGGAAGCGTCTAGCGCGAATTCCTCGGCCGACTGTTCAGTTCTGCTACATGATTGTGGCAGACGGGCCGCCGCGGGCCTCTTCGGCGGCGGGCGGGCCCGACAGGGGCGGGCGGACACTGGGGCGGGCGGACACGGGGCGGGCGGGCCGGGCGCCTCCGGCTCCCTACTCCGCGGGCCAGCGGAGGGCGGCGAGCGTCGCGGCGATGGCCGGGTGCGATCGGCGCCCCGGCTTCACCGCCAGCAGCACGCGACGCGACATCGCGGGCGCCAGCGGCGCGATGCGGGCGCGCACGCGGCGGTCCCGCAGGGCCAGGCCGGGGACGATTGCGACGCCGAGGCCCGCCTCGACAAGCGCGATGATCACCGAGTAGTCGCGGCAGGCGGAGCGCACCCGGGGCTCGAAGCCCGCCCTGGCGCAGGCCCGTTCCACGGCCCCGCGGATGTTGCTCGACTCCGTGTCCATGATCCAGTCGACGTCCGCCAGCTCGCCGAGGGCCACGGGCTCCCCGGCCGCGCCAGGCGCCCCCGGCATCGCGACGTACAGCGGGTCCCGGCTCAGCTCCACCAGCTCGATCGACGGCTCCACGATCCGGGTGCCGTCGAGGTACTCGTCCACCACCGCCAGGTCCACCTCGTCGAGGCGCAGGGCGGCCAGGCTCTCTGCGGTCTCGAGGTCGCGCAGGGTCACCGTCAGGCGCGGGTGGTCGCGTCCCAGCTCGGCGATGGCATCCGGCAGGACCGCGCGGGCTGCGGTGGGGAACGCCGCGATCCGCAGCGTCCCGGTGATCTCGCCCCTGCTCGCGGCCAGCTCCGCCTCGGCCGCGTCGATCGCCGCCGTGATCGCGTCGGCGTGGCGGACGAGCATCTGGCCAGCGTCGGTGAGGCGGATCCGTCGCCCGTCGGGCTCGAGCAGGGCAACGCCGGCCTCGGCCTCGAGGATCCGCAACTGCTGGCTGACAGCCGACGGCGTGATCGACATGGCCTCCGCGGCGGCGCGGATGGTGCCGCGCCGACCCACCTCGCGCAGGAGCTGGAGCCGCCACACGCCGAGCATGAACCCAGCCTAGACGATGGGGCCGCGATCCCGGTCGGCGCCGCCGCAGTTCGGGTGTCCAGTTCCGCCCACACTTCAAGGCGACACGCCCGAGTGCCGACCTGCGAGCGGCGGCTCGGCCGATGGGGCTCAGGCGAACGCCACGGTCTTCGCGCCCGCCGTCACCTCCTCGATCACCTTGGCGACGCCCACGATCCTCGCGCCCGCGGCCACGACGTCCTCGCCGATGCCGCGGAGCTTGGTGCACGCGCCGCACAGCCAGACCTCACCGCCGCGCGACGTGAACTGCGCGAACAGGTCCGCGAGCACGGGCAGACCGGCCGATGCGATCCCGTCGAGCCCGCCCCGCGTCCCCAGCCAGACGGCGTCGACGGCGCACGGGACGACGGCGCGCCGCCCGGCCGTCGCGGCGGGGCGCGCACCGCGCACAAGGCACAGGGCGCGGTGGGGCTAGCCCCACCTCCAAGATGCCCGCTGCCCGGCTGGGAGCCGAGGGGGCGGGCGCCTAGCGTGGATGGCGTCAACAGCCGAACCCGCCCGGGAGGGAAGGAACCCACGATGCGCCGCCTGTTCGCGGTCGCGGCCACGGTCGCGATCCTCATCCTCGCCCTTGCGCCCGCCGCGCTCGCGGCCGACACGGCCAGCTGGACCGGTCGGGGCGCGATCATCAGCGTCGACGGGACGGTCGACGTTCCCGCCGGCCAGTCAGTGGACGGCGTGGTGGTCGTGAACGGCACCGCCACCATCGAGGGCTCCGTCAACTCGATCGTCGTGGTCCACGGCACGGCCACCCTCACCGGAGCCACCGCCGGCCGCCTGCTGGTGGTGGACGGCACCGCGAACCTGGGCCCGGGCACCACGGTGACCGGCGACGTCGCCACGCTCCACGGCGACGTCCTGCGCGACGCGTCCGCGGTGGTCGCAGGCCGCACCACCTCGCTCGACGCCAACCTCACCGCGCTGGCGGTCGCGCTCATCCCGGTGCTCATCGTCGTGTGGGTCGGCGTCTACGTCGCCATGGTCGTCGCCGGCCTCGCGCTGGCCGCGCTCGGCGCCCGCCAGACCCGCACAGCCGAGGACCTCATCTCCCGCAAGCCCGGCCAGACCCTGGCCGCAGGCCTGATCGCGACGATCGCCCTGCCGATCCTGTTCGGCGTCGTGACCGTGACGGTGATCGGCGCCCCGATGGGCCTTGCGATGCTGCTGGTCGGCCTGCCGCTGCTCGCCTTCGTCGGCTGGCTGGTGGCAGCGGTCTGGGTGGGCGACTGGCTGCTCGGCAGGCGCGGCACCCGCGAGGCCGACCACCCGTACAAGGCGGCCGTGCTGGGCGTGCTGGTCCTGGCCGTCGCCGGCGTCCTGCCCTTCGTGTCGGCGATCGCCACCCTGTTCGGGGTCGGTGGCCTGGTCCTGATGGCGTGGAACGGGTTCCGCCCGGAGGCGCCCTCGCCGGCGCCCTCCACCCAGACCGGCAGCACCGGCTGGGCCGAGCCCTCCCCGACGGCCGGCTGAGCGATGTCGGGCCCTCGACGATGCCGGTGCGCTACTGTGTCGACACCATGACCGCCAAGCCGCGCGCCCGGAGGATCCCGATGGCCCTCGTCGGGATCCTCGTCACAGGTCTGGGGGCGTACGCCCTGTACCACCAGACCCGCTGGTACCGCGAGGGCAACCAGCTCTTCTACACGAACCGCCGACCCAACCGTGCCGGCCGGGCGTTCGGCGACTTCTGGGTTGCGGTCAGCAATCGCGGGGCAGGGCCGGACTGGATGGTCTCCCTCGAGACGGTCGGCCATCGAACCGGCCGGCCAAGCTCGATTCCGCTGGTCCTCGCCGATTGGGCCGGCGAGCGGTATGCGGTGTCGATGTTCGGCGAGCGCTCGCCCTGGGTGCACAACGTCCGAGCCGCCAACGGGCGGGCCGTGCTGCGCCACGGGGCGCGGCGCGAGGTGCGGCTGGTGGAGGTCCCCGCCGCCGAGCGGGCGCCGATCCTCAAGGCCTACCTCGGCCGCGCCGCGGGCGGCCGCCCCCACATCCCGGTGGACAAGGACGCGCCGCTGGTCGAGTTCGAGTCCATCGCCGCCGACTTCCCGGTGTTCCGGGTCCAGGACCCCCGCCCACCGGCGCAGGACGGCGCGACCGCCGCGACCCGGGGGCGGTGATCGCGGCCGATCCGGCCCTTGCGGCGGACGCTGACGGTCAACACGCTCCCACAAGCGTCCCGAGGGGAGGCTGACATGCAGGTGCTCATCGCCTACGCCACGCGCCACGGGGCGACCCAGGGGATCGCCGAGCGCATCGCCGACCGCCTCCGGGCCGACGGGCTCAACGCGGAGGCGCGACCGGTCGCGGAGGTGGATGACGTCTACCGCTACGCCGCCTTCGTCGTCGGCGGCGCCGCCTACATGTTCCACTGGCTCGGCGACGCGACCAGATTCGTCGAGCGCCACCGGGACGTCCTCGCCAGCCGCCCGACCTGGCTCTTCTCGAGCGGCCCGGTGGGGACGGACCTGGTCGACAAGGACGGGCGAGACGTCCTCGAGACTTCGATCCCCAAGGAGTTCCCGCGCCTGCGCGAGCTGATCCGCCCGCGCGGCGACAGGGTCTTCTTCGGCGCGATCGACCCGGGTGCCAGGCCCGTCGGGCTGGCCGAGCACTTGATGCGCGTCATGCCGGCGGCCCGCGACGCCCTGCCGAAGGGCGACTTCCGGGACTGGCCCGCGATCGACGCCTGGGCGGACGAGATCGCCGCGGCCCTGCGCGTGCCCGTCGGGGCCGGGTGAGCGTGGGCCCGTCGGCGGAGCGGCGGCTGCGCCTGTGGCTCGGCTCCTGGGCATCGGTGGCGTTCTTCGTCGTGTGGGCCGGCGCGCTCCTGGACCTGGCCGGAGGCGGGAGGCTCGCCCCCGATGCCTGGGCGTGGCTCACCGGTCTGCCGGACATCGTCGGGTTCGCGCTGTGGGTGCTGCTGCTCCCCGTCGCGGTCGCCCTCTGGGCGTCGCAGTCCGACCTGCCCGGCCTCGTCGGAGGGCTGCTCGTCGCGGGCCTGGCCCTGTGGACCGCTGTGGCGTGGCTCGGCCTCGCGCGCACGGTGCGGGCGAGGCGCGGCTGACCGGCCGCCCCGACGAGCGGCGGCTCAGGCGGACGGCTTGGGTCGCGCCGTCGCCTCCAGCACGTGGTGCCCGTACGCCGGGAGATCGACGTACAGGCCCCGCGTCGCGAGGTCGTCGGCGTCACGCTCGAAGACCCGGCCGTCCAGGCGGTCCAGCAGGCGCACGTCGGCGTCCCGCTGGTCCTCGAGCGGTGCCCTGACGTAGCACTGCCCCCGGGTTGGGCCGAGGTTGACCGCCACCACCAGCCGCCGGGCGCCGAGCCGCCAGCCGAAGGCCACATATGCGTCCCAGGTGGGGTTGCCGTCCCAGGCCGGCGTCACGTCGAGCAGCCGCCACGCCCCGTCCCGGACCAGCGGGTCGCGGAGCAGGGTGAGCAGGGCGCCGTAGAAGCTGGCCAGCCGCCCGTCCACGGACTCGTCCGGCCCACGGAGCAGGTGCGGCGAGATCCGGACCCGGAGCCCCTCGAGCTGGCCCTCGTGGAGGAACCGGAGGCCCGGCGCCAGGAAGGTGACCACCGCCGCCGCCTCGTGGCGGTCCGGCGCAAAGGTCGCGGCGGCGCGCGGCTCGTCGTGGTTCTCGAGGAACCGGACCAGGCGCACCTGTTCGTCGAGCCCGGCACGCAGGTGGTCGCGCACCGGACCGGCGGCGCCCGCCACCAGGCGGTCGTAGAGGCGCTTGTCGTAGGCGAAGTCGAAGCCCTGGCCCAGCATCGTCGCCTCGAGGTCCCAGTAGACCTCGGCCATCAGGGTGAAGCCGGGGTACGCCGAGCGGGCGCGGTCGATCGCGCCCGGCCAGAACGGCAGCGCGGCCCGGCCCCACGTCCGCGCGAAGACGTCGGGCAGGAGCAGCATCGCCATGTCGCAGCGGACGCCGTCGCAACGGCCCGCGATCGAGGCCAGCTCTGCCGCCATCGCCTCGACCGTGTCGGGGTTGCCGTAGTCGAGCTGGAGCGTGTCCGTCCAGCCCGGGAAGTACGGGTCGCGGCCGTGGGCGAGGACCGCCCGCTCGTCGTCGGCGGCGATCACGGACGTCCAGTTGCCGGGCGCCGCCTGCAGGTCCGCCTCCGTGCCCCGCACGAAGCGATCGGGGTGCGACGCCACCCAGGGGTGGTCGAGCGCGGTGTGGTTGGGCACGAAGTCGAGCATCAGGCGCAGGCCGCGCGCCGCCATCCGCTCCCGGAGCCGCGCCAGCGCCGCATCGCCGCCCAGCTCGGGCGAGACCTCGTAGCCGGCGATCGCGAAGCCCGACCCGCCGATGTCGTCGTCGGTCAGGTCGGGCAGCGTCGCCGCGAACTCGCGCCGCAGGTCGGGGTCCGCCAGCGAGACGGCCCGCGAGGCCCGGCCCGTCCGCCACACCGAGAGCGGCCAGACCCAGTCGAAGCCCTGGGCCGCGATGTGGTCCAGCTCCGCATCGGCGATGTCGTCCAGGGTCGCCGGCCGGCCCAGGAGGCGCGAGCGGGCCGTGAGGTGGACGCGCGTGTTCAGCTGGTAGAGCGCGCGGCCGGGCGCAGGCACCCGTCAGGCCCCGAACTCCGCCTCGGCCGCGGCCTCGGCCTCGGCCTCGGTGGGCTTGGGCGCGAACAGGTGGAGCAGCCGTGCCGCCACGCCCGTCCAGCCGGTCTGGTGGCTGGCGCCCAGCCCGGCCCCGTCGTCGCCGTGGAAGTACTCGTGGAACGGCAGCAGGTCCCGCCAGTACGGGTCCTGCTGAAACTTCGCCGTCCCGCCGAACACGGGCCGCCGGCCGTCCTCGCCGCGCAGGAAGATGGCGGTCGCCCGGCGGCCGATCTCCTGGGCCACCTGGTACAGGTTCATGCGTCGCCCCGAGCCCGTGGGGCATTCGACCGTGAAGTCGTCGCCGTAGAACGCGTGGTACTGGAGCAGCGCCCGCACGATCAGCGCCTGCACCGGCATCCACACCGGGCCGCGCCAGTTGGAGTTGCCGCCGAACATGGCGCTGTCGCTCTCGGCCGGCTGGTAGCGCACGGTGTAGTCCCGGCCGTCGGCCGCGAACACGTACGGCTGGTCCTCGTGGTACTTGGACAGCGAGCGGATCCCGTACGGCCCCAGGAACTCCGCCTCGTCGAGCATCCGCGCCAGGACGCGCCGGAGCTTGTCCTCGGAGACCAACGCGGCCAGGCCCCGCCCGTCCGCGCCGGTCGCGAGCGGATCGTGGATGTTCTCGCGCAGATCGGGGCGCCGGCTCAGGAACTCGCGCATCCGCTGCCCGTACTCCGGGTACTTCTCCATCACCGCGGGGTCGAGGCTGGTCACGGCGCAGATCGGCAGCAGGCCGACGAACGATCGGACCCTGAGCCGCTCGCTCGAGCCGTCGGGATGGCGCAGGACGTCGTAGAAGAAGCCGTCCGCCTCGTCCCACATCCCGCCCGGGCCGCTGCGCATCATCGAGTTGGCGATCCACAGGAAGTGCTCGACGAACTTGAGCGCGAGATCCGTGTAGGCGGACCGGTGGAGGGCCAGCACGCCCGCGATCTCGAGCATGTTCTGGCAGAACAGGGCCATCCACGCGGTGCCGTCGGCCTGCTCGAGGACGCCGCCGGTGGGCAGCGGCGCGCTGCGGTCGAACACGCCGATGTTGTCGAGGCCCAGGAACCCGCCCTCGAACAGGTTGTTGCCCTCCTCGTCCTTGCGGTTGACCCACCAGGTGAAGTTGAGCAGCAGCTTGTGGAAGACCCGCTCGAGCCAGTCGAGGTCGCCCTTGCCCCGCGCGGCCTCCTCGAGCCGGTACGTGAAGATCGTCGCCCAGGCGTGGACGGGCGGGTTGACGTCCCCGAAGTTCCACTCGTAGGCGGGCAGCTGGCCGTTGGGGTGGAGGTACCGCTCGCGCAGGATCAGCTCCAGCTGGCCCTTCGCGAACTCCTCGTCCACGAGGGTCAGCGGCAGCACGTGGAACGCGAGGTCCCAGGCCGCGAACCAGGGGTACTCCCACTTGTCGGGCATGGAGATCACGTCTGCGTTCACCATGTGCTGCCAGTGCTTGTTGCGGCTTTCGCGGGTGTCGGGCTGATCGGGGTCGGCGCCCCGCTCGTCGAGCCAGCGGCGGACGTCGTAGCGGTAGACCTGCTTGGACCACAGCATCCCCGCCAGCGCCTGGCGCATGACGCGGGCCTGGTCGTCGGTCAGCGCGGGCGGGATGACGCCGGCGTAGAAGGCGTCCGCCTCGGCGCGCCGCTGCTCGATCAGCGCGTCCACGTCGGCCGCGAGCCCGGCCGGCGTGCCGACGCGGTCCGTGCTCGTGGCGCCGGGCGGGTCGCCGTCGCCAGCCGCGCCCTCCGGGTCGATCGCCGAGAGGCGTAGATGGATCGACCGCGAGCCGCCGGGCGGCACGGTCACGAGATAGTGCGCGGCGGCCTTGGTGCCGGTGGCCGCCGGGTTCACCGCGTCGGCCTCGCCGTGGACGAGCAGCCTGTCGAACGCGTCCTTGACGTATGGGGTGCGGTTGCGGGCCCCCGCCAGCCGGTCGAGGTTGCTCTCGTTCTCGGTGAACAGCAGCTGCGCGCCGGCCTCGGCCGCCAGCCGCCACGTGCCGAGCTCCCGGTGGAGCGCCTCGACGCCGTCCCCGCCCGGCGCGCACCCGAGCGACGGCCGGTGGGGGTCGTCCCCCCACGACCACGTGTTGCGGAACCACAGCGTCGGTAGCAGGTGCAGCGGGGCCGCCCGGTCGCCGCGGTTGTGGGCGGTGATCCGGATCCCGATGTCCGCCGGCGACGCCTTGGCATACTCCACCTCGACGTCGAAGTAGCGGTCGTCGTCGAACACGCCGGTGTCGATGAGCTCGTACTCGAAGTCGTGGCGCGTCCGGGTCCCGTTCGTCGCCACGATGTCGTCGTACGGATAGGCGGCCTGCGGGTACTTGTACAGGCAGCGCAGGTAGGAGCTGGTGGGCGTGGCGTCGAGGTAGAAGTAGTACTCCTTGACGTCCTCGCCGTGGTTGCCCTCGCGGTTGGTGAGGCCGAACAGCCGCTCCTTGAGGATGGGGTCCTGCCCGTTCCAGAGCGCGAGCGCGAAGCACAGCCGCTGCTGGTCGTCGCTGATCCCGGCCAGGCCGTCCTCGCCCCATCGATAGGCACGCGAACGGGCCTGGTCGTGGGTGAAGTACGACCACGCGTCGCCGTCGTCGCTGTAGTCCTCGCGGACGGTGCCCCACTGGCGCTCCGAGAGGTACGGGCCCCACTGGCGCCACGATGCGGTGCCGTCGCGCGCCCCGGCCAGCCGCGCGCGCTCGGCGCGGGCCGCCGTCCTGTGCGTCGCCGACGTCCGTCCCATGCCCGCCATGCACCCTCCGAGACCCGCCCCGCCGGCGGCGCTGCGCCGCGTCCAGCCGCATTCGCCGGCGTGGGGCATCCTGTGGCAGAACGGTAGTCGGGTTGCGGACATCGCGTCGTCGCGTCCAGCACGGCGGCCGCGCACCATCGGCGTCTGGAGGGCACCACGCATGCATGGCCGGCACGCGGGCGGCAAGCCGGAGCACGGGGACGCGCTCGTCATCTTCGGGCTCACGGGCGACCTCGCCCGGGTGATGACCTTCCGCTCGCTGTACCGCCTGGAGCGGCGGGGCGGGCTGGACGTCCCGGTCATCGGGATCGTGCGGGGCGATTGGACCCGCGAGACGCTGCTCGAGCGGGCGCGCGAGTCCATCGCCGGGACCGGCGAGGCCATCGACGAGCGGGTCTTCGGGCGGTTCGCGGACCGGCTGTCGGTGGTGGTGGGCGATCTCGCCGCGCCCGCGACGTACCAGGCCCTCGGGGCCCGGCTCGGCTCGGCGCGCTGCCCGGTCTTCTACCTCGAGATCCCGCCCGGCCTGTTCGAGACGGTCGTGGCCGCGCTGGGTGCCGCCGGGCTGACGCGCACGGGCCGCGTGGTGGTAGAGAAGCCGTTCGGCACGGACCTCGCCTCCGCCCGCCAGCTGGCCGAGGCGCTGCACCGCTGGATCGACGAGGACCGGCTGTACCGCGTGGACCACTACCTGGGCAAGCTCGGCGTCTCCGAGATCCTCTACCTGCGGTTCGCCAACACGCTGCTCGAGCCGGTCTGGAACCGCAACTACGTCGCGAGCGTGCAGATCACGATGGCCGAGGACTTCGGCGTCGACGACCGAGGGCGCTTCTACGACCCGGTGGGCGCGCTCCGCGACGTCGTGGTCAACCACCTGCTCCAGGTCGTCGGTGCCGCGGCCATGGAGCCGCCGGCCGGCGCCCACCCCGACGCGCTCAAGGACGCGCTCGTGAATGTGTTCCGGGCGACGCGCGACGCGGACCCGGCCCGCTACGTGCGCGGCCAGTACGACGGGTACCGGTCGATCCAGGGAGTGGCGCCCGACTCGACCACCGAGACCTACGCGGCGCTCCGGCTCGACATCGACACCTGGCGCTGGTCGGGGGTGCCGTTCTTCATCCGGGCCGGCAAGCGTCTGGCCGCCACGCAGACCGAGCTTCGGGTGGTGATGAAGGAGGCGCCGCACCTGGGCCTGCCCGGCTTCGACCGCCAGTCGTCGCCCGACCAGATCGTCCTGCGGCTGGACCCGGGAACCGGCGTCCGGGTGGAGCTCGACGCGTGGCGCGCGGACACGCGCAGGACCGGCCTGGTCAACCTCGACGCGCTGTTCGCCGAACAGGGCGGCGTGGGGCCAACGCCGTACGAGGTGCTGCTGCGGGCAGCGCTCGACGGCGACAGCCTCCGGTTCACCCGCCAGGACCAGGTCGAGGAGGCGTGGCGCATCTTCGGACCGCTGCTGGACCACCCCGCTCCGGTGCTGCCCTATGCGCCGGGATCCTGGGGCCCCGAAGCCGGACTGCACGTCCCCGACGGGCACGGCAGGTGGCACGACCCCTGGCTGTAGGCCGCCGGGGCTGCCCGGAAGCCGGGTTCAGCCGGCCGCGTACGTCTGCCAGGCGAGCAGTCCAGCGACCCCCAGCCCGCACGCGCCGATGAGGCCGCGGAACAGCGTGGGCGGCAGCCGCCTGGCCAGCCACGGGCCGATGAGCCCGCCCAGGAATAGGCCCGCGGCGAGCGGCGCCACGAACGACCAGCGCACCGGGCCGAACAGCGCGAAGCCGATGGCCGCCGCGCCGTTGGCGACGCCGGCCAGGATCGCCCTCGCCGCGTTCACGTGGATGAGCGGCCGGTCGATGACGGCCGAGAGCACCACGATCGCGATGATCCCGCCGGCGGCGCCGAAGTATCCCGTGTAGACCGTGCTGGCGAAGTAGGCGACGACCGCCACGGGCGTGATCCCGCGGGGCCGGAACCGAGCATGGCCCGCCAGCCAGGGCTGCACCAGGATCAGCGCGGACGCGCCCGCGATCAGCAGCGGCGCAACCAGCTCGAACCAGCGCGACGGCAGCACCAGGAGCAGCAGCGCGCCCGTGGCGCCACCCGCCGCCGCGATCATCGCCAGCCTCGCCAGCGTGGGCCGCTGGCCGCGGAGCTCGCTGCGCGCCCCCGCGGCCGCGCCCGCGGCATTGAACACCAGCGACACGGTGTTGGTCACGTTGGCGGCGACCGGGGAGAGGCCGAGTGCCAGGAGCGCCGGGTACGTCACCAGCGAGGCGAGGCTCACCAGGATGCTGATCACCCCGCCGACCACGCCCACGCCGAGCAGCGTCAGGGCCTGGATCGGCGTGATGTCCATGCCCTGATCCTACGGGCCACCGGGCAGGGTTGCCGCCCCGGCGTACGATGGCGGCACCACGTGATGGAGGATCCCATGACTGGACAGACCTGGACGTGGGCGAGGCTCGATCCCGCCCATCTGGCGCTCGTCGAGGAGACCGAGCGCGCCATCGGCGCCGATTTCGTGGTCGTCTATGCGCCGGGCGACCCCCGCCGGGACATGCCCGCCTCGCTGCCCCTCGCGCCGTGCCCTCTGACCGAGGCGCAGCTGGAGCAGCTGCGCAGCCTGGAGGCCAAGGTCGGCGGCGTGGCCGTCGCCTACAAGAAGCTCGACTGAGGTCGGCCGGGCGGGTCAACCCTCGGCCCGGAACGCCACCAACGCGACCAGGCGGGTGCGGAGATTCGCCGGTGCCGCCAGCCACGCCGCCTCGAGCGAGGCGCCTGACCGGACCACGTCGTCCACCAGCACCACCGGTCCATCGGCAGCGACGTCCGGCCAGCGCAGCGTCGCCGCCTCGGCCGCGGGGTCTCGGGCGCTCGCGCCGGACGCGGGCGGTGCGTCCTCGCAGCGCTCCGGGCCTGCCGCCAAGACCCAGTCGTGCCGGGCGAGGCACAGTCGGCTCGCGAGCCACCCGGACGGCCCCGACACCGTCCCGGCAAGGTGGCCCGCCATGGGCACGACAACGACCTTCGGCGCCACGAGCAGGTCGGGCGACTCGCGAGCGAGCGCGGCCAGCAGGATCGCCGCCACCGCCTCGAGCGCGGCAGGGTCGCCCGAGCGCGCCCCGCGCGCGAGGTCGTGCAGCTCGGACGGACCCGCGCGCCGGAAGCTCGCGCCCACGATGACGCGCAGCGCGCTCACTCGACGTACGCGATCGTCTGGGGTCCCTCGGGGAGCACTGCGGCACGCGCGCCCGGCCCCGCGCCGGCCAGGGCGTCGGCCAGGGCGGCCGTCACGTCGTCGACCGGCGTCATCCAGGCTGTGCGGAGGTCGTCGGGCGCCACGCCCGGCGTCTTGGCCAGGACGCGCGCGCGGTCGCAGATGGTCGCCTGGACCTGGACCTGCCACTGGTCTCGCTCGCGGACGTCGCCCCGGGCGAGCCGCTCCAGGAACTCGCGCGGATTGGCGGAGGACGCCAGCAGCCCTGCGTACCGGCCGTGCGCCGGCAAGCCGTCGGCGCACTCGGCCGCCAGGATCACGGTCCCGCCGTCGCGCACGATCCCGGCCGCGGCCTTCAGGCCCTTGACGCACTGGTAGAGGTTCTGGTCGAGCGGGTAGCCGGAGTTGGTGGTGACCACCACGTCGTAGAGCCCGGGCACGCCCACCATCGCGGTCTCGCGGACGTGGGCGCAGGCAGCGGCGTGCTCACGGGCCAGTTCGCCCGAGAACACCGCCGCGATCGACTGGTCGGCTGCCAGCGCGAGGTCCAGGGCGAAGGTGACGTCGGCCCGCCCGGCGATGGCCCGCACCGGGTCGTGGACGGGGTTGCCGTCGACAACGCCCCAGGTGGCCCGCGAGTCGCCGATTCGCGGCTCGCTGTGGAGCTCCTGGATCGTCTCGAGCGCCGCCAGGCCGGGGGCGACCATCTTCGGCCCGCCGGAGAAGCCCGCGAAGAAGTGAGGTTCGGTGAAGCCCAGCGTGATCCGTGCGTCCGCCTCGAGGAACGCGCGGTCCACCAGGGCCGGCACGTCGGAGCCGGGCACCGTGCCCAGCTGGGCGTGCGCGGCGCGGTCGTCGGCGTCGTGCTGGATGAGCTCGCAGGCGGCGAGGACGTCGCCGCCGAACATGGCCCCGAGCTCGTCGGGCGTGCAGGCGCGGTGGCTGCCGGTCGCAACGAGGAGGCGGGCGCGGCGGCCTGGCAGCTCGTCGAGCAGGACCGGCAGGACGACACGGGCGGGAAACGGCCGCGTCACATCGCAGACGCTCACCGCGACCGTGGCGCCGCGGGGGACCAGGTCCGCCAGCGGGACGCCGAAGCGGGGGCGGCGCAGGGCCTCGCGGAGGGCGGGGACGGGATTGGCGAGCCCCGGCGCGGACCGCGGCCGGAGCACGTCCACGCCGTCGGGCACCTCGATCTCGAGGCCGGACCGGCCGAAGTCGAGGCGCACCGTCTGGCTCACCCGTCAAGCGTCGGCCCGGACACGCCGGGCGTCAACCCAGG